>DJWL01000063.1 GCA_002441545.1 Flavobacteriaceae bacterium UBA6231
CCAGAAGCTAAATGCCCAACATTAATTGGTTGATTTGTAAGTGTGCCAGATGAAAAGGTTTGCCCTATTAAATTTGAAATCTTATAAGAGAAAGTTTCTGTTGTGTTCATAGGTTTTGCATAAACGACATCTCCTGAAATTGGATTTGGATAAATTTTGAAATCTAAATCATCAGAAGAAATAGGTTCATATGAATCGGCAACGTCTGAAGAATCACCACAAGTCAAATAATTTTTAGTTGACATATAATAAGCATACATTCTTGCTAGTTGTTGTTCAGAAAATTGAGAGCGACAACCTTTCATGGAATATGACATAATATTGGTTGGATCGGGTGAATATAGATCACCATTGACATCCGTTTCAGTACCAATATATCTACAAAAGTTATTTACATTTTTTTTTGATAATTTAGGATCTGCAGGTGTATCACAAATTTGATCACCTGTGCTACTACAATTATTTCCATTTACCAATTCTTTGGTAAAACAATTATTATCGGCACCATGAGTATGAATTAAAGATAAAAAATGACCAACTTCGTGCGCCAATGAAGAATTATTGGTTGCACATTCATTCTGAATAATAATTACATCATAGTTGGGTTTGTTATAGGTATATCCACAAATATCTTCATCGGATGAATTTATAATATGGTTTGCAAAATAAATATTAATAACATTTGATACATTATTTGATTCAACTAATGATTCTTCATCGCTGCTTTTAAAATTATAAAAAGTGTTATTGTCAATGTAGTTTAAATCATTACACAAAAAGAATTCTAAATAAACTGTTGAAAATGTAGTGTTTAAGTCTTTAATGGCTTCTTCTAATTCATATTCACTAATACCACCTTTACCATTAGATGTTCTAATTATATGTGCCTTGATAGGAATATAGTTTTTAGCTATAGAATTTGATTTGCTATTAGTAGATTTAGAACTCAAAAAATTAGATTGATACTTTTTAAATACAGGTTTTAATTTTTCGAATAATTTAAGGTCTTTACCAGTAGTTATTGTTCCACAAATTGGTTCAGAATTTACTTGCGAAAACATAGAAAATGATGTCGTCAGTAGAATAAAAAAAGATAAATTGCTAAAGAATTGAGTAAAAATCTTCATTGGGGCGAAACATTTACTCAAAAGTAAAAGCAAAAAAAAGCTATTTATAATAAAAACGTTAATAAGCTAATTTTTTCGTTTTGATTAAGTTATAAGGCTTTACATGCTTATTAAAAAGCTTAAAATTTAATAAATCGATAGTTTTGTGTTTTCTTAAGCAATAATATTATTTTTATCATCATTTATTTCATTAAATAATGTCCAATAATATAAAGGTTATAGAATGTCCAAGAGATGCCATGCAAGGTATTAAAAGCTTTATTCCAACAAAGCGTAAAGTGCAATACATTCAGTCTTTATTACGGGTTGGATTTGATACCATTGATGTTGGCAGTTTTGTGTCTCCAAAGGCTATTCCGCAAATGGTTGATACAGCAGAAGTATTATCACAACTAGATTTAAGGAAAACCATTAGTAAGTTACTTGTTATTGTAGCTAATGAAAGAGGGGCAGAAGATGCTTCAACGCATTCACAAATTGATTATTTAGGATATCCCTTTTCAATTTCAGAAAACTTTCAAATGAGAAATACTCATAAAACAATAGCTCAATCGGTTTTAATTTTAGATAGTATTTTAAATATTGCGGATAAATCACAAAAAGAAGTTGTGGTTTATATTTCCATGGGATTTGGAAATCCTTATGGAGATCCTTGGAATGTTGATATAGTTGCTGATTGGACAGAAAAGTTAAGCAAAATGGGAGTTAAAATAATTTCTTTAAGTGATACTATTGGAAGTTCAAATGCTGAAAACATACGTTATCTATTTTCAAATTTAATTCCACGTTATCCAAGCATAGAATTTGGAGCTCATTTACATACAACACCAAATTCCTGGTTTGAAAAAATTGACGCTGCTTATTTTGCTGGTTGTAAACGTTTTGATGGAGCTATTCAGGGTTTTGGAGGCTGCCCAATGGCTAAAGATGAACTAACGGGTAATATGCCTACAGAAAAGTTATTGTCTTATTTTACTTCTAAAAAAAACAATAATCTGGATGCTTTAAGTTTTGAAAGTGCTTTTAATGAGGCTACCAAGATTTTTTCTGTGTATCATTAATTTTATTTAAAATAATTCTAAATAGTGTTGCGTAAATTGTTTTTCAGTGTTATATTTGTCATCGAAAATTAAACACTATTTATAATTAGTCTAAATAAAAACAAATGAAAACAATTACAACAATTTTAGTAATTTTTATAAGTGCATTTACTTTTGCACAAACAGTACCAGATTCTTTACAAACCAATCCTCAAAATCAACAAAATGCCGCTCAGCGTATCTTGTCTGGCAATATTAATAGTGGTGTTACAGTGGGAGGTTATGGAGAAATTGTTTATAACCAACCAGAAGGAGATAATGGTACTTTAGACGTACATCGCTTGGTCTTGCTTTTTGGTTATAAGTTTAATGATAAAGTGCAATTTGTAACAGAAGTAGAACTGGAACATGTTGAAGAAGTTTATGTGGAACAAGCATTTTTACAATATAGCCTTAATGATTATGTGAATCTTAGAGGAGGTTTAATGTTAGTGCCAATGGGAATTGTAAATGAGTATCACGAACCTACAACATTTAATGGTGTAGAAAGACCAAGTGTAGATAAAAGTATAGTACCATCAACTTGGAGAGAAGTTGGTGTAGGGGTATCAGGAAGATTTAATGAGATATCATTAGGATACCAAGCCTACGTATTCAACGGATTTAAATCTGTTAATTCTGATGGAAATGGTAATATAACAGCAGGGTTATTGGGAGGTAGTAATGGTTTAAGAGGTGGTCGCCAAAAAGGTATTGAATCAACCATAAACAAGCCTAATTTTTCAACCAAATTGGATTATTATGGGGTGCCGGGATTGCGTTTAGGATTATCAGGTTATTTTGGTCGTACTCAAGCAGGCGATGATGTTGATATGATTGATGGTGCAGATGTTGGAATTTCTATGATTGGTGTTGATGCGCGTTATGCTTACCAACGTTTTACAGCTAGAGGCCAATTCATTACTGCTAATATTTCAGATACAGAAGCATATAATAATTTAAATGGAACAAATTTAGGAAGCAAGCTTGAAGGATGGTATGTTGAAGGAGCTTATAATTTTTTGCCTCAAGATAAGGCGCAACAACTTTTTGCATTTGCACGTTATGAAGATTATAATACACAAGCTGGGGTTGAAGGAAGTTTAGTAAAAAACAGTGCTTATGATAGAAATGATTTGACTTTAGGATTGAGTTATAAAATAGCTCCAGGTGCTGTTGTAAAAGCAGATTACCAAATAAAAGATAATGCATCTTCTATTGATGTGCCTAATCAATTAAATTTTGGGTTAGGTGTTTGGTTTTAAAAAACAAATAGCATAGATAAATGGAGCGTCATTATAATAGATTTTTTTGATTTATTATGATGACGTGACATTTTAAAAATTAATATTTACTTTTACTTCATGAATATCAAACATATACTTTTCTTGTTGCCATCATTGTTGTTTATTTCTTCTGGTCTTCCTAAGGCCATTCAAAAGAAGGTAGATAGTGAAATTAAGGAAACGTTCCATATTGAGACTTTTGAATTTTCAGGAGTATCGATTCCTTTGGAACAAAGAAAAGACTTGCCCTCAAAGTTTGAGAATGATAACTTGTTTGAGATTAAATCCAAAAATTCCTTATTAGGTTATGCTTATGTGTCAAAAGCACCCAGTAAAACAGATAATTTTGATTATTTAGTGTTATTGGATCCCGAATTGATAATTATAAAGACCAAAGTATTGGTGTATCGCGAAGATTATGGAGGTGAAATAGGTAGTAAGCGCTGGCTAAAACAATTTATAGGTAAAACGCAACATGATGATTTAAGATATGGTGACAATATTGTGGCTATATCTGGAGCAACTATTTCGGTTAAATCGTTTACAGATGCTATAAATAATTTATTAATTTCATTAAAAAAACTTCATTCCAAAAACATATTATAAATGCAAATCAATGGTTTAATATATAGTTTACCAAAAGAAATCAAGATTTTGATTGGGGTTTTTATTATTGTTTTAAGCATCGGTTTTTTTTCTGGACTATTGTTTGTAGGAGAAACATCATCTGCCAATACTAACGGTATCGAAGAACAATATTTAGGAAATGAACATGATGAGGATGCTGAAGTCATGAAATTTAAAAAAAGTGAAAAGGAAATGCTGTCACTAGTGCATTCTCATGTATTATCAATGTCTATTATTTTTTTCATTTTAGCGCTTATAGTGTCTATAACTAATATTAAAAAGCAACTGAAAACGTTTTTAATGGTTGAGCCTTTGGTATCGGTTATCTTAACTTTTGGTGGGTTATATTTTCTTTGGACAGGATTAATCTGGATGAAATATATAGTTATGTTTTCTGGAACTTTAATGACACTTTCCTTTATTCTTTCAGTTGTTATTGTTTTGAAACAACTATTTCAAAAAAAGGCATAAACTTATTATTTATCAATAGGCGTTATAATTATGTTAACAACACTTTAATTTTAAAGTGAGTTATTAGATAATATTGTATATTTGCACGCAATTATAACATAATTGCACAATGATTTCACATCAAAATAAAATAGTAGGAGAAGGTTTAACCTATGATGACGTCCTATTAGTTCCAGCATTTTCAGAAATTCTTCCTCGCGAAGTTAATATTCAAACAAAATTTACTAGAAACATCACCATTAATGTTCCTATAATTTCAGCTGCTATGGATACAGTTACTGAAAGCAAAATGGCTATAGCCATGGCGCAAGAAGGAGGTATTGGTGTATTGCATAAAAACATGACCATTGAGGCACAGGCTTTAAAGGTTAGAAAAGTAAAGCGTGCTGAAAGCGGTATGATTATAGATCCTGTGACATTACCATTAACATCTACTGTAAATGATGCTAAAAAAAGTATGGCTGAACATGGTATTGGTGGTATTCCAATTGTTGATGATAATGGTACTTTAAAAGGAATTGTAACCAATCGTGATTTACGTTTTGAGCATGATAACAAACGTCCTATTGTAGAGGTTATGACCAGTAAAAACCTAGTTACAGCATCAGTTGGAACTTCTTTAAAAGACGCTGAAATTATTCTTCAGCAATACAAAATAGAGAAACTACTTATTGTTGATGAGCATTTTAAACTTTCTGGTTTAATTACGTTTAGAGATATT
>DJWL01000062.1 GCA_002441545.1 Flavobacteriaceae bacterium UBA6231
GCCTTATTTTAGGACGGGTCATAATTGTTTACAACGGTCTCGGCTATGAGTAGTTGCGTGGGTTAGCACTTAACTTTGTAAGTACACACCAAACTGAAAATCCGTAAGGATTTTCAGAAGTAGGCGAGAGCAAGCAATTACTTATAGCCATCTTAAGTTTGTTATTCAATAAATTAGGTTAATAATTAGAAAGAACAAAAGAGAGGATTAAGGTTAGTATACACGGTGAAGCTTTAGACTTCGGCAACATTGATAATCCCCTCTCTTTTCTACTTTAATTTCGTTCAGTTCTGTGAGACCTAGATCTCGATTTCAAGTTGTTGAAAGCAAAGTAGAATGTCCTTTCATAAAACAGTTCTTATGAATAAAAATACAGAATTTTTTGGAATAGACATCAGCAAAGACGTATTTGATGTTTATGGTTTGGAATTGGGACACTGCCAGTTTACAAACAATGAAAAAGGGTTTAAGCAATTTATTAAAAAACTATCAAGGGACAGTTTGGTGGTCATGGAAGCTATGGGCTATTACCACTATTGCCTGGCATAATATCTATATGAGAAAGGCTATGCTGTTTCGGTAGTAAATCCTTTATCGGTAAAGCGTTTTATCCAGATGAAACTGTCGAAGGTAAAAACAGATAAAAGTGATGCGAAATCCATCTGTGAATATGCCCGTAACAATGAAGTGCCACTTTATACAGCAAAGGACAAGAGTCAAGCGGAATGTTTGCAGTTGCTTCGTTTGATGGATACCTATGTAAAGCACCGTACCGCCATGAAGAACAAACTGGAAGGAGAAAAGGTTTTAGGTATCCCTTCAAAAGCAGTGTATCGCTCATTGAGCAGAACAGTAAGGCATTTAAACAAAGAGTTGGCACTTCTGGAAGCTCGATTGATAGCCTTGGTAAAAGAAGAGCAACAGGAACAATTAAGGCTTTTAAAGACCATTCCAGGCATTGGAGAAAAAGCAGCGATTTTATCGGTTGTATTCACAGATGGTTTTTCAAAGTTTGAAAACTCTAAACAATTGTGCTGCTATGCAGGCATTACACCCACCATTAGGCAATCGGGCAGTAGTGTTCGTGGGCGAAGCCGGATAAGTAAGATAGGTAACAAGAAATTAAGGAACCAGTTTTACGGCCTGTCAATATAACAAGGCATGCAAAGAGTTATATGAACGCATTGTATCTCAAGTAAAAAGTAAAAAACTGGCGATGTTGGCTGTGTGCAATAAACTATTGAAACAGTCTTTTGCAATTGCTAAATCGGGAATGCCATACAATGAGAACTTTGTTTCAAAAATGGCCTAAAAAGATTTGTTTTTTAGCTCAGTTCTTGTTAAACAGCTACATAGATATTAAAAAGGAACGATAAAAAAAATACGCACTACTGAGTATTTTTTGCTTTAAAGGAGTTATGCCATCTAAAAATCTAACCATCTAAAAGTCTAATTATCTATTAAACCAACAAACAAAACAAATTAGCCGTACCTTTGCACCTAAATAAAAAAATGACACTAATAGTTAGATGGTCATTTACCAAAAACTTTATATGTCATTCAACCAATTAGGCTTATCTGAAGCCTTGCTAAAAGCTATTAGCAAAAAAGGATATACTACCCCAAGCCCTATACAAATAAAAGCCATTCCACCCATTTTAGAAGGAAAAGATATTTTGGCTTCGGCACAAACAGGTACAGGTAAAACAGCAGGGTTTACCTTGCCATTACTACAATTATTATCGCAAGGGCAAACCTTAAGGCAACGCCCTGTAAGAGCCTTGGTATTAACACCCACACGAGAGCTGGCAGCCCAAGTATATGAAAACGTGAAGGAATACAGTGTGTTTCTCGATTTACGTTCGGCGGTTATTTTTGGAGGCGTTAACCAAAACTCGCAGGTAGCTCATTTACGCCAAGGTGTGGATGTGCTGGTGGCTACACCCGGACGTTTGATTGATTTGCACAGCCAAGGCGTATTATCGCTTTCTAAAATTGAAATTTTGGTACTTGATGAAGCCGACCGCATGCTAGATATGGGCTTTTTACGCGATATAGAGCGCATTATGAAAATGATGCCCGCCAAACGACAAAACCTGATGTTTTCGGCTACCTTTTCACATGATATTAAAAAACTGGCACAGGGTATTTTAAACCATCCGGTGCAGGTGGAAGCTACCCCCGAAAATACCACGGTTGAGGCTATTTCACAAAAAGTATTCAGGGTTGCCAAAGGTTTAAAAACAGGCTTGATTATTAAGCTAATTGCTGAAGGAAACTGGAAACAGGTGTTGGTATTTACACGTACCAAACATGGTGCCAATAAACTTTGCGAAAAAATGGTGCAGGCAGGTATTACGGCTGCGGCCATTCATGGCAATAAAAGTCAGGGCGCCCGAACCAAAGCCCTTGGTGGTTTTAAACATGGCGATGTAAGGGTGTTGGTAGCTACCGATATTGCAGCACGCGGACTAGATATACCGTTATTGCCCCATGTGATTAATTTTGAGTTGCCTAATATTCCTGAAGACTATATTCACCGAATTGGCAGAACGGGAAGGGCAGGAGCCAGTGGTGAAGCCTTATCGTTAGTAAGTGCCGATGAAACCACTTTTTTAAGAGACATTGAAAAACTGGTAGGGATGCGGTTTCCGGTAGAAATTGTTGAAGGTTTTGAACCCGACCCCAATGCATCTACCGAGCCAGAAAAGAGGCAACAACGACAAGGTGGCAACAGGATTAGAAATAATACAGCCCCAAAAAATGCCAGTGGAAACAGCTCAAGACGACGCAATAATAAAAGCAGACGAAATTAACACCCATGCAAAAGATTTTAAGAGATAAAATTCTGGAAGTTTGCGATAAAAAAATTGCCGAAAAAGGAGATCAGGTTGGTATTTCTTTTTATGCCTTTTTTAAAAATAAAAATGAAAATCCGGAGTTGTTAATGGAAGCGGCACAGTGGTGGATAATGACCCATAAGTTAGACCACTTTGAAAAAGCTGTAAAAATTAAACGGTTAATACATGGAAACACAACCCAATAACCCGTTGCACGGCATTACTTTAGAAAAAATCTTGACCGATTTGGTGGCGCATTACGGTTGGGAGTATATGGGGCATACCATTAACATAAAATGTTTTACCGTTAATCCTTCGGTAAAATCGAGCTTAACGTTTTTACGAAAAACACCGTGGGCACGCACCAAAGTGGAGGCCATGTATTTAAACATGTTGAAAAAAAGAAAACAACAACAATAAACTAAAGTACCTTTACTGAAAATGTTTCAGAGTCTTTTATTTTTTTATTTTAACTGTTTTATGGGTTTTGGCACTATTAATGGCAGCTTGCAATATTTCCATTACTATCATATTGTTTTCCAAAGAAGTTGGATTGTATGGAGATAAGACGACGTTGTTTTTTACAACTGCTGCAAACAATGAAAAAGGGTCATCAAAAGGAGCTGGACGTTCTTCAAGATTAAAGGTCTCTTCTTGGTAGCCATCATAACCTTCAGAGATGCGAATCCTTAAATCATGTCTATTATCTGAATAAATAACCCCGTTAAGTCCATAGAGTTCCATGTCTTTTCTTCCAATAGGCCAATCCCAAGAAGCTTGAATGGTGGCATTACAATCATCATATGTTAGAATAATAGTGGCATCATCTTCAACTTTTGGATTGTTTTCTGGTTGAAACTGTTGTGTTATTGCAGTGACCGTGTTAGGTTTTTTACCTTTCAAAAACCAAGTCATTAAGTTTATACCGTAGCACCCAAAATCTGTAAGGGCTCCGCCTCCATTTTGTATTGGGTCGGTCAACCAGTCTAAAAACTCCTTATTGACGCCTATCTTTTTTGGGCCTTTATGGCCGTCTCTTATAATAACCTTACGTAAATCACCAATTTTTCCAGCTTCAAGTAATTCGTATGATTTATGGTTTGTGGGATACCAAGTAGTTTCATAATTGGTAAGTAAATGAATTTTGTGTTTTTTGGCCAAAATTTCCATTTTTTTCGCATCCTTTAAAGTTGTAGCCAATGGCTTTTCAACCATGACATGAATACCTAAAGGCGCACAGGTTTCAACTATTTTTAAATGTTCATAAATAGTACCAAAAGCAGTAACGGCTTCAGGGTGAACAGCTTTTATCATGTCGTTCATGGTAGCATAAACAATATCCATTGAAAACCCATGTTGGTTAGCATATTTTTGCGCTAATTCTTTATTGGGTTCAACAATTCCAATAATTTGAATATCACCACGTTTTTCACTATCAAAAATCCAATGAACATGCGTATGTGTCAATCCAACTATACCTATTTTGAGAGGTTTATTTTGGGAAAACATGTGAAATGATACTAAAATAAAGCTAATAAAGCATGTGAATTTATGTGTCATATTTTTTATAGTCATGTTATGTAAAACAGCTTAAGAATTCATAATAGATAAAAGGGTGTGAAACAAAAATAAAATATTTATCCCATAGTTTCAATTTTGATCAAAACACACGGTTTAAAAAGGTAGCAATACTCTCTTGATTGGCTCTGATAAGTTCGGCTTTGGCATTGGCAATATCCTGTGGTTTTTTGTCTTGCGAGAGTTTAAATTTGCCTTCCCAATGGGTCATGGTTATTTCAAAACCGTTTACATAGGCCAAAGCGCCTTCCATTCTGGGGTTATCTGGCTCTAGCACATACCTATGCTCGGGCTGTTCTAAAAGAGCAGTCATTGTTATCATACTCTCTTTAATGGCATCGGCATCCTGTATGGCTTTTACAGTGCCAGTGATGTGTACTTTTATATAGTTCCAGGTGGGTAATTGGGTAGTGGTGTATATACTTGGCGAAATGTAACATTGTGGCCCCGAAAAAATAATGGTAATAGGAGCATCATCCTGCAACAAAAGGGCATGCGGGTTAAATTTGTCTATATGCCCTATAAGTTTACCATCGGCTTCTCTGTAAATTAAGGGTAAATGGGTAATAAAGGGTTCGTTGTTTTTTACAGAAATAAGGGTAGCAAGCGGATAGGTTTGTATCACGGCTATCATGTGACTGATGTTGCTGTCTTGATGGTGCTTTGGAGGATAATTCAAGTTGTTATTAATTTAAATTAATGATTGTTGATTTATAAAATTACAATATTTATCTTTATCAAATGCAAGAAAAACCTACCTCGTTCTCTATTAAAAACTGGTCGCAGGATGACCAGCCACGAGAGAAATTACTTTATAAAGGTAAAGCTGCTTTAAGTGACGCAGAGCTGGTTGCTATTTTAATTGGCTCGGGCAACAGAGAGGAGAGTGCCGTTGATTTGTGCAAACGCATTTTGGCAAGTGTTGATAATAACTTAAGCGCCTTAGGAAAATTATCCATCAAACAACTTATGGATTTTAAAGGTATTGGAGAAGCCAAAGCCATAACCATAGCCGCCGCTTTAGAGTTAGGAAGACGACGTAGAGGCGAAGAGGCTTTAGAGAAACAGAAAATAACTTCAAGCCTGTCGGTTTTTGAATTGATGCAACCTGTTATTGGCGAATTACAGCATGAAGAGTTTTGGATTATCTATCTAAATAATTCCAATAAAATGATTCAAAAAAGTCAGTTAAGCAAAGGCGGTATTACAGGCACGCTGGTTGATGTAAGACTGGTGCTTAAAAATGCCCTTGAGGTAGGAGCAACGGGCTTGATTTTAGTACATAATCATCCATCGGGAACCTTAAAACCAAGCGAAGCAGATAAACAAATTACCAGTAAATTAAAACTGGCTTCAGAAAGTTTAGATATAAAAGTACTGGACCATTTGATTATAACAGAAAAGGCATACCTTAGTTTTGCCGATGAAAACCTATTGTAAATGCTTTTAGTTTATACACATAAAATTACTCCCAGACTGCGATATGTTTTTAAACACATCTGTACCAGAGTTTTAGGTGTTGAAGTTTCTTTTACTACTACTATTGAAGAGTTTATAGCCCACGACAGTTTAAAAATGTCGTACACCAAACAACAACTGGGTAACGAGTTTTTTGTAAAAAGTAACGACATATTGTACGAACAAGGCCTCTCAGACATAGAGATTAATGT
Source organism: Flavobacteriaceae bacterium UBA6231 (assembly GCA_002441545.1). GTDB lineage: Bacteria > Bacteroidota > Bacteroidia > Flavobacteriales > Flavobacteriaceae > Yeosuana. The sequence goes on from DJWL01000062.1 coordinate 6,089, forward strand.
GCATGACTGGGAAAACACCAAATGCTTTTTTTACATAGGAGAGAAGAGTGCTATACCTTTTGATATTTTTGCCGCTTCGTTTTATTTGTTGTCAAGGTATGAAGAGTATTTACCACATGTAAATGATGAATATGGAAGATTTTCGGCAACAGAAAGTATTGCCTATAAATATGGGTTTTTACATCAGCCGGTGGTAGATATTTGGGCTTACAAGTTTAAAGACAAAATGCAAAGTCAATATCCCGAGTTTGTGTTTCCAAAAAGAACGTACAGTATAAAACCAATTATAGACGTTCCAAGTGCCTATAATTTTAAATTAAAAGGGTTTATGAGAACTTTTGGGGGAACCGTGAAAGATTTAAGTGAGTTAAAACTAAAAAGGCTGTATTATAGGTACATAGTTATTTTAGGCTTTAAACACGATCCGTACGATACCTTTAAATACATTGTAAACAAACAAAAGCAAACTAAATATAAGTTTCTGTTCTTTTTTTTAATAGGCGATTATTCTACTTATGACAAAGGTATTAACCCTAATAAGAAGAAATTTGTGTCGCTTATTAAAGGTGTAGCCGATTATTGTAAAGTTGGTTTAAAAGCGTCGTATTTCGCCATTCATGACCCAGTCATTCTGAAAAAGGAAAAACTAAAAATGGAAGCTATTATCAATAGGTCGTTAACCGCTTCTAGACAGTCTTTTTCTAAACTTAATTTACCGGAATCTTACAGAAATCTTATAGAACTTGAAATTAAGGAAGATTATACCATGGGTTATGTAAACCAAATAGGGTTTAGAGCCGGAAGCTGCACACCTTTTTTGTTTTATGATCTAGATTACGAGGTGCAGACCCCTTTAAAAATATGGTCGTATAATTTATTGGATTATACCTTGTTAAAAACCCATTCTCTTCTAGATAAAAAGAAAGCTTTAACGAAAATTATTAATGAAGTAAAACAGGTTGACGGTGTGTTTGTTCCTGTTTTTCATAATTATACTTTTAGTGAATTAGAGCGCTGGAAAGGATTTAAGGAATTGTTTAATATGATTTTAGAATCAGCAAATGAAATGAGCCTTGACAATTAAGTTGATATTCAATCAAATATTTATTTGCGAATTGCATCTGACCTCTAAAACAATAAAATCAACAGATGAAAATTAATAATATAACCGACGTTTTTTTTGATTTAGACCATACGCTTTGGGATTTTGATAAAAATTCTGGTTTGGCCTTCGAAAAAATATTCAATCTTAACAACATAAAAATTGATACTACCCAGTTTTTAAGGTATTATGAACCCATAAATTTAGAATACTGGAAACTGTACAGAGAAGAAAAAATTGACAAGGCTTCCCTAAGGTTTGGTAGATTAAATGATGCGTTTTTAGCGGTAAACCAAGTAATTGATAAAGAATTAATCTATAAACTATCAGAAGATTATATAACCCATCTTACCACATTTAATCATCTTTTTGATAACACCGTGGATATATTGGAGTATTTAAGTGTAAAATACAATTTGCATATTATTACAAATGGTTTTGCAGAGGTTCAGCAACAAAAATTAACGCAGTCAAAAATTGCTCATTATTTTAAAACGGTAACAAATTCAGAACAGGTTGGGGTAAAAAAACCAAACCCTAAAATTTTCAATTACGCCATAGACATTGCAAAAACCCATGTTAAAAAAAGCATTATGGTTGGAGATAACTATGAGGCCGATATACTAGGAGCCAAGAGCATTGGAATGGATGTTATTTTTTTAAATATCAATGAAGAAAATACCGATAAAAGCATCAAGCAAATAGATAATTTAATAGGGTTAAAAAACTATTTGTAAAACCATACTAAGTACTCAATATTGGCGTTTTATAGATTCATGCAAAAGTCTGTTTTTAAATATCTTATAATAGTGGTTTCATTTGCTTTGGCAACCATATCCTGTACCAAGGATGTCGATTTTAACCAAGCCAATGACATACTGCTGACTCCGGTTTTTGAGTCTGATTTGGTATATATCAATGTGCCTGCCAATAAGTTCCTTGTTGAAGGACATGAAGTTCTTAACCTTAAAGATTCGGTTAATATTGATTTTTTTCAAGATGAATTTATTGTAGACTATTTGGTTAAAGCCGAGTTTATGCTTGAAACCACCAACACCATCAATAGGGCCTTTACCGTTCAGGTTGATATGTTTGATGCTTTTAACCAATTGCAGCATACCTTTTCGTTTTCTTCGGGTGCATCACCAAATAACGGTGAAGTGGTTACCCAACATATAGAGGTTTTTGAAGGAAATTCCCTAGTGGCACTAAAAAACACCACAAAGCTTGTTTTTACATTAACCATCCAGCCCGGTGAGCCCATAAACGAAAGCACTCCAGGCAGGATTATTTTAAAGTCAAAAGGAACTTTTTATTTGAACATCGATAGTTTATTATGAAAAGTACCTGCTTGTTCTTTATGCTGATTTCCTTTTTATCTTGGTCTCAAAACAAGCAAATACTTTATGGGTTTTCTGAAATTCCGCAGTCCTTATTGATGAATCCGGGAGGGAAAGTAACCAACGACTGGTATTTTGGAATTCCGCTGCTATCGCACATCCATGTCAATGCCGGAACCTCGGGAACAACCGTTTACGATTTGTTTGCCAATGATGGTTTGGATTTTAACTTAAAACTGGGAAAGGCCATTTATAGCATGCAGGCAAACGACTTTTTTACTGTAAATGAGCAGTTGGAACTGTTTTCGGGTGGCTTTGCCATAGGGTCCAGTTACAATAAAGACCAGTACATTAGTTTTGGCATGTACCAAGAGCTGGACTTTATAGGGTATTTTCCAAAAGACTATGCCATTTTAGCTTATGAAGGGAATCAATCCAACATCAACAGGGTTTTTGATGCCAGTGATTTTAGTGCTAGGGGAGAACTTATTTCTGTGTTGCATGTGGGATATAACAAAAAGGTCAACGATAACTTTACGATGGGTGTTAGAGGGAAAATATATTCGGGCATCATGGATATCAATTCAACAAAAAACAGAGGCTCGTTTGTAACGGTTAATGGTACCAATAATTTTTACGACCATATCTTTAATTTAGACTTGCAAGTGAGAACTTCGGGTTTGTCGGCAGTAACAGATGATAATGTAAGCTCAGATAAGGTGGTAAGCGATATAAAAAAAGGACTATTTTTAGGTGGAAGTTTAGGTTTGGGCTTTGATGTTGGGTTTACCTACCAGCTCAATAAACAGTGGATGGTTGATGGGAGTTTGCAAGACGTTGGCTTTATAGGACACAGTAAAGATGTTGAAAACTACGGTGTAAAGGGCAACTATGTGTTTGAAGGCGTAAATCCTATATTTCCAGAAACGGGTTCAGGGCAAACTGCCGAAGAGTACTGGGATGAGATAGAAAATGAGTTTGAAGATTTGTTTGAAGTTGATACGACCAATACAAAATATACAACTTGGAGGCCCATAAAACTGAACGCATCATTAAATTATGCTTTTGGAAAAAAACGAGACAAAGAGTGCAATTGTTTGCCCGATGATGACGGCTACCAAAATGCAGTTGGCTTACAGGTATTTACCATAAACAGGCCCAAACAACCCCAAATGGCATTAACGGCCTATTTTTTTAGAAGAATTTTTAAAGGGTTGCAAGCTAAAGCTACGTACACCATAGATTCCTACTCCTTTAGCAATATTGGGTTCGGGCTTTCTGCCAACATAGGAAGCATGAATTTTTATATTATGGCCGATAATTTTTTAGAATACCAAAACATATATAATGCACAAAGTGTATCTTTACAATTAGGATTTAACTATATATTTAAAAAAAATGAAGATTAAGATTTTTACAGTATTAGCAATATTAATGGCAACTTTAAGCACATTTTCACAGGAAAACCTTAATGCCTACAAATATATTATTGTTCCAAAAAAATATGATTTTTTAAAGGAAAATGATCAATATAAAATCAATTCATTGTCGAAATTCTTGTTTGAAAAATATGGTTTTGAAACCGTAATGGAAGGAGAAGACTATCCTGAGGATTTGATTAGAAACAGATGTTTGGGGTTAAAATCGAATGTGGTTAAAGAGTCTGGTCTTTTTAAAACAAAATTGATTGTAGAGTTAAAAAATTGTTATGATAAAACGGTTTTTACAAGTAGAGTAGGAGAAACTAGGGAAAAAGAATATGAGAAAGCCTATAATTTGGCGTTAAGAGATGCCTTTACATCGTTTGAAGAATTAAACCATAAGTTTGAACCTAGTGAAAGCCATATGGCTGCTAATGAACAATTGGCAGAAGAAAAGAAGAGCGAAACTGCCATGGAAATTCAAAAACTTAAAGAAGAAATTGAAACTTTAAAACAAGAAAAAATAGTTGAGGTTGCACCAGTTGAACCTGCCATGGAAGTTGAAGCGGTGAAACAGGTTGACCCTGTAAAAGTTGACCCGATAAAGGCTGAGGTTGTTAAAGAAACTCCTAAAGAAACCATTAGCATGGAGGCAAAATCTGGTGTATTGTATGCACAAGAAATAGATAATGGGTTTCAATTGGTTGATAGCACTCCAAAAGTTGTATATAAAATTAAAAAGACAGGTTTAGACCATGTGTTTTTAGTTGAAAACATGAATGCGACTTTATATAAAAAAGGCGACCAATGGATTCTTGAATATTATGAAAATGGAGCTTTAAAACAAATAGAGCTCACCATTAAATTTTAGTTTATTGCCTAAGTTAAGAGGTCAAGAGGTTACACAGTTAAAAGGTTACAC
>DJWL01000033.1 GCA_002441545.1 Flavobacteriaceae bacterium UBA6231
TATAAAATATTTTTTGAGGGATTGACATTGCTGCCAATAAATGGATTAATTTTTCTTAATAAACTTAGGGAATAATTTTTGGCGCTTATTAAGACTGCTAATATAGGATAAAATACAATGCAAATAAAAATTTAAACGATTAAATGTATTGTTTTATCGATAAAATGCAAAATATATTATTTTATGATGAAAAATAATCGATGAAATGCATTCCTATTTAAATCATGACCTAAGACAAAGTTGATCCTGCACTGACTAAACTAGTTTTAATTATTCTGGTAGAAAAATCATCTTTAGCATTATTATTCTGCAAACGTTTAATGAGTAATTGAGCTGCACATGCGCCAATATCTTTAGCATGCTGACGAATGGTCGTTAATTTTGGAATGCTATGATTTGATATAGCTTTACTTGAATAACCAATTACAGATAAATCTTTAGGCACTTCAACTCCTAATTTTGAAGCAGCATTGATAGCTATAACTCCAGAAGAACTATCTGCCGAAATAACAGCATCAATTTTATTGTTCTCTTTTAAAAACCCATATATTTTTTGTTGTACATCATCCAGCTTATCTATCTTTAAAAGATAAGGTTTTAAAGGCACTTCTACTTCTTCAGATATAGCTTTTAAAAATCCTTTTTCTCTTAACTTCCCTACACTTAAATCATCTATACTGCTAAAAAAAGCTATATGCTTTCTTTTTTCTGCTATTAAACTTTTGGTAGCATTATAAGTAGCTTCATAATCATCAACTATTACCTTATCGCATAATACATCATTTGCCACTCTATCAAACATAACTATTGGTAAACCTTGATTAATGGTTTTTACAAAATGATTTGTTTCGTTTTTAATTTGAGTTTCTTCTGAAATTGCCAAAATAAATCCATCAACACTTCCATTTGCCAATAATTGCAAGCTGCTAATTTCTTTTTCTAACAATTCATTAGACATACAAGTTATTATATTATAGCCATTTGCTGTTGCTTCTTGTTCTATACCAATTAAAACTTTTGCTAAAAACCGATTTAGTATATCAGGAATAATGACACCTATGGTTTTGGTTCTGTTCTGCTTTAAACTCAACGCTACTTTGTTAGGCTTATAATTGTAAAGAGCCGCTAACTCTTTTACACGTTTAACAGTTTCATCTCCAATTTCTTCACTGTTATTTAATGCCTTTGAAACAGTGGATATTGAAACGTTTAATTCTTTTGCTAATTGTTTTAAAGTAACCATATTACTTACACGTTGATTTATTACGTGCAATTTACTAAAAAAACCTACTTTATAAATAAGAAAAGTTTAAGTTTAAATAATTTGTTTTTGAATAAAATTAACTATAAAATAAAAAGTGCTTCTTTAAAAGAAGCACTTTTTTGCTATTAATCTTAATAATACTTAAACTTAGAATTAATGCTGTAAAGTTAGAATCAATAATCATATAGTTATGTAACAAATGTTACATAACTATATGATTTCACTGTTTGATCATGATTTTTTTATTTATGATACCCATATCTGTTTTTAATTGGAGAATATAGGCTCCAGTACTAACGTGAAGTGGTATTGAAAGTGTATTTGAAAATCCATTAAAAGATGCTATTTTTTGTCCCATTAAATTAATTAGTGCTCCTTCTGAAACTATCGTTCCTGATTTCATATTAATAGTTAAACTAGAAGATTCTGATTTATAAAAAACAGAAGCTAATTTAGCTAAATCTGGTTTGCTGGTTTGTAGCAAATTCTCACTATTAGGATAAGAAGATTTAAAAACAAGTTTAAATCTATCATTATATTTACCAGCATCTAAATGCATACTAAAAGGCTCATTGTTAATTTGATAGACTTCTCCCGTCATTGAATCTTTAATATATATTGCTTTAGAAGAATCAACATTCTGAAGAGCATCCAACTTTATTCTTACTAATCCACCTTTTTTTACGACAAGACCCAATGAAAATTCCTGAGTATCACTAAAATCACCAACTCCTTGAATCACAAACTTGCCTCCATTAAAATTCCAATACATGTCTTCTTCATTAACATCGGCCATAAATGCATCGTATCCTAAATCAAATCCATTTGAAGCCTTTTCATTTGCACCAATAGTAATTTGCCTATGATAGCCCAATGGCGAATCATACATTAACCAAATTACTGGATTATCATTTTTATTTGTTTCTGTTGTTGTTTTTGATGTTTTCTTTGATGAAGACTTCATAAATACAGATGTTGAACCATCTTCAGTAGCAAAAACACGTTGACTGTTTTTAAATATAATATCACCGCCATCAACAGTTAATATTTCTGTTGGAGGATCATTATCATTATAAAAACCGTCAAGAGCAGTTGACACAAAGAAACCTTGATTTACAGGTATGTATTGACCAGGAATTTTTGTTCCTGTAGATAAATTATCATTAATTCTACTATCATTGGATATTGCAACAGCTCCTCCTGTTAAGTTTCTAGTTGCATAACCTCCTACATAACCATTTAAAACATGAGTGTTTGTTTGACCAAAATGATCCCAAAAATATAGAGCTCCATTAAAAACAGTTCCACTTGTATTGTTTCCACCATCATCTACACTTAAATTATCTAATATAAACTCGGTCGCATCAATTGCAGATGGGTATGGATTTCCAATTAAACGATCAACTTCACCAGAACTTTTATTTAATTTTAATTTAATGTCCCCATTATAAGGTAAACCTTTAAATACGTAATTTTGATCACTTGAAATTACTGCAGAGCCAGAACTTCCTTTCATTGTAAAACCTTCTCCAGCTTTAAGAGACGTGTTTTGATTAATTTTAATCCAAGAATTGTAGTCATTGGTAGGGCCATAAAATTTATACATCCAATAGGTACTTATCGTAATTGGACTTGTAGGTGTATTTGAATCTGCAGCCTTGGAGCTTGAATTAAATATGATGGATTGATAAGAAGATGATGATGTTCCATCAAATAAAACACTTGAAATAGTATAATTTGGATTAGAGCTGGAAACACCAGTACCATTAGTAGATGAGTTGCCAGAAATAGGACTTACTGACGATGTCCAATAATTATAATTAAAACCATTAGCCGTTCCTTGTTGATCCCTTTCAATATATCCACCACTATCGACATCTAAAACACTCCCTTCGGTTTGTATCAATTGAGATTGACCCACCAAATCTATCACTCCATCCAACTCTAAATAGTTTGTTATTGTTAATGAATGACCTGAATTTGTTTCATCTTGCGGAGATGGCAATGGGTCAGCAATAGTTATAGTCCCTGAATTATTAATCAAACCTAGAAGTGTAATATCTCTATCTCCAGAGTAAATATCATGGTTCGTTTCAACAATATTCCAATCTATATAAGTAACACCATCTAAACTAAGCGAATTAGGTAAAACATTATCTGCACCATACACCCAAGTTCCAGCATCATCCCAAGCTCCGTTAGAAGCTGAAATATACGGAAGTGCTATTGTTTGATCTTCAACAATCTCTTTGCTTTTATTTAAATATTTTATCCTTAAAAAGTTATTGTTATCAGCAAAACCTTCTACAGTTGACCCGCAATATGAGTTAAAATCATAATAAGCTCTTAATTTACTCCAAGAAATCGTTGCTACTTCATTACTTAATGACTGCTGAGGAATTATTTTACCTGTAACAAAATCACCAGTACCTTTTTCAATTTCTTGATTCATAAGGTATCTTACTTGATCTTCAGTTAAACCTTGATCCCAAACGTAAATCTCATCAATTTTCCCTAAAAAAGGATTTGTAATCGTATTCTTATCAACATACAAAGCACCAACTGAAAAATTATTGTAATTTGGAGATGGCGCTACAACATTTAGTTCTGATTTATCTAATACACCATCTACGTACAAGAAAATTGTTCCACTATTATACACAAAGGTTATTTGATGCCATTTCCCATCGTTTAATTGCATGGCAGACGTAAATCTAGGTGTAACCGAATCATCAACCATAACTTCAACTTGGTGTGAACTGTTCAGTCGTAACTGAAGTTTACTACCCTTAGCCATAATTGTTCTAGTGCTTGTTTGAGTGGCATCAGCCTTTACCCATGCAGAAATGGTAAACGCATTGATATTAAGGTTAAGCGAATATTCTCCTACCAAATAATCACCCGATTCAATGCTTATGGAATGGTTTTCAGATAACTTTGGGGCTTTTCCAAATGTAAAATACTTGGTGCCGTCAAAATCATACCAAGTTTGCAAATCAGTTCCATTATAAGATCTTAATGGTAAAACATCTATAATATCATTATTACCAAAGCCATCGTTATCAGCAACAATCAAAACATATTCTTCATCAGTTCCCAATTCAAAACCACTAAAAGCATCACTTGGAATTGAAACATAGACATTCTCTACATCGCCTCCTGAACCTGGTTCTTTGGATTCTACTATTTTCCATTTCCTGTCAATTCTTGTTAACGATGTTGTAATTACAGAAGCTATCGAAACAGTGTTTGTATTTGACCCTGTGTAGGAAGCATTGTTAGAACCCCAAACTAAAAAATCTCCGTCTTCATTAAACTCGTTAGTATTTGAGCTATTTGTAGTGAATATACCATTTAACCCAATGGTTACCTCGTTGGCTGCATTTAATGTTTTTGATTGTTTTTGATTTAAATCGGAACTATCATCTCTTCCTATACCAGCAACATTATAGTTGTATCCAGTATTTGCAGTAATATCCCATATAGCAGTATCAAATGAATTTACATAATTTTTTTCCGCTTCTAATGCGCTTCCAAGTGT
>DJWL01000113.1 GCA_002441545.1 Flavobacteriaceae bacterium UBA6231
TGATTACATAAATCGTGATATGTTACCTTTTATTTTTCAAAATATGGACAATAGAAAAATACCTTATTTACTTGCTTCTTAGAGTTTATCTTTGTCCATATTTTTTCAAAAATAATAGACTATTTATGTTTTAGTTTGTCCATAAATTTCATTGTTTATAGACATGCTATTTTTCTTTTTCAATAGCTTTTCAAGCTCATTGATTCGCTCAAGGTACATAAGTTCACGATTAATAGCCTTTTCATACATTTCTTTGTAGTTTTCAGCAGAGTTTCTAAGTTTAAATATTTTAGATTCTAATTTATCATATTCTGCGGTACTTTCTTGTGAAGCATTATTAATAGCTTCAATGAGTTCTACAAAGATTTCTCTACTTTTTTTAATTGAACCTCTTTTTCTTCCTGCTTCTAATGCAACTGAATCATTATTGATTTTTGAGTTTTTAGGTACATTTATTGGATTATTGGATTTTAATCTGTCTAAAGCATCGAAATATTCTTGTAGTGTATCATTCATAAGTATTACTCCTTTATGAGTTTTGATTTAAGTTCTTCTAGTTTATTCAAATCTTCTACTTCAGTTCGATATTCGATACTAGATGGATCAAGAAAAGATATAAATTCTTTTTGTTTTTGAATAACATTATCAACTTTTGATTTTTTCAATACACCTCCGTGGCAGTCAAAGCAGGCAGTAATTGAACGAATAAGCCTACTGTCACATGCTTCTGTTGCTATGCAGCCACCTAGTGCCGTTTCTTTATAAGCTATTTCACCATTTTTAAATTGCTTTAGTGTTTTGTCTCTGTTTTCTAAAAAGTATGTTTTAAATTCATGATTATTTTGTTTAGTGTTGTTTTCTACAAAGTTCCCATGAACACCAAACAATTTCTCATCTGAAAAGATCACATTTTTAATGTATGCAAGAGTATCCAGCTCTGGTTTTAATGTGTCAAGCTCATATGCAATATGGTCTTTTGGAATATCAAACAATTTCCTAGCATAACTAGCACCATTACCATAATAAAGTGTCATTTCTCTAAATAAATGCTTCATTTGGATTTGAAGTGCTCCAAGTGAAACTAATCCACTTTGTATTGAATAAATCGCTAAACTTCTTCTATACTGATGAGTTTTAAATTCCCATGGCAGTTCAATTTCTAAATCTCTAATGTTTTTGTTAAAGTCGATTTCTTCAATTTCTTGTATATCTTCAATGGTTAATCTCAATAATGAATAATCTAGTGGTAGTTCATCTTTTTTATCAAACTTTCTCTTTGCTCTTATATTTTCATTAGCTCTAATTTTTCTTTTTTCAACAAAAATATTACCGCTTAAAAATAATGGCAGATCATTAAGATTAAGATTATAGTGTTTTGCTATAACTTGATTTATAGATTTTAAAATAAATATAATACGCTCTACTTCTTTTGATGTTATCCATTTAGCGTTTTGATTTGTACCAGTAAATTTTGAAGTAGTGCTGATAATTCGACATATTCCACTGTTTGTTGAAACAGACTCTAAGCAGTTACTTTGTGTGTTTAACATTTCTCCATTTCTCATTCCAGTATATGCATGTAAAAGATGTTTGCAAGTACCTTGTATTTTTGTGATGAATCCTTTAAAGTTTATGCGATTCTTCAGGCTATATTTCTTAAATAAATTATTTAATTGATAAAAATTAATAGCTTCTTTCCATTGTAATGTTTTGTTACAATCCCATTTGTATTTGTTAATCATTGTCTCGCCTGAAGCAAATCTCTCTGATTCAATGTACATATCTAAGAATTTAATTAAATTTGTTAAATTAGTTTCTATTTCCTCTATTTGAATCCATCTTTGCCTGATGCTTTCAGCTAAAATTCTCGATGGTATGATGCTAGTTTGATGGTGTTCAGCACTAAAATCATTAATTTTTGATTTTAGTAATTCGAAAATATTTTTATTTCGTTGAAAATTTATTTGTGTTGAACGATTGCTTAAGTTATCCAAGAATACCAATGTCGAAGATAAGCACTGAACTTTCCCTAGATTAGAGCATTTGTTGTTTATGTAGCTATTGAGTAAGATGTTATTTTCAATTATTTTTGTTATGGTTGTTTTATTTTCTAATGCAAATTTTGATAAAGGAACCATTACATCATTAAAATAATGACCAAGTGTTTCAACAGAATATTGAGATCCATTTCTTCCGCTACCAAAGACAATTAACAAAAACATTAATTTTTTAACATCACTAATATTTGAGGATTCTATTCTATTCTCAAAATCAATTATTCCATGTTGAGATGGGTTACTAACATAGGTTCTTAGATTCCATACATTGTCTTTATAGGAAGACAAAACTTTACCATCTTTATCTCTTGATATTATAAAGTCTTGTCTTATCTCGTTAATGTCAAAAGTATCTATTAAAATACTATCTGGAGCAGACAAAGAAGATTCATAATAGTTTTCAAAAAGTTGTATTGCACCCATAATTATTTTAAGACCCCCATTGATATAAGAGTATTCAGCTTATGTTCCCAATAAGGATGTAAGTTTTCATTTTCAAAAACATCTAATTCATACTCTTTTAATTTGCTATTTTTTAATCTGCTTGTATTTAATATCTCTTCCTCAATGTTTGATATTCTTTTTAACACAGTGTCATAAATAGATGTAAAATGATTTTCATCCTTAGCAATATACTTACATTCATTAATAACATATTTTAAACTATATAGTTTTTGAATATCCACTTTATCAATATGAAGTCCATATTGTTTGCAAAATAGACATCCCTCTTTGTAATCGCACGCATTTTTAAATAAATCAGGTACATGCTTTTTATCTGGAAGCTCTACTTGTTTGCATCTTCCTATACTTGTTTCTATTTCATTTTCGTTTTTTTCAAATATGGAACTATTTAGATTTTTAAAATATTCGCCAAACTGTTCTTCGCTAGATTCTTGCGACTCTCCAAGATATGAATTTATAATAGTATTTACAGAAGATTGGGCAAGTTGAGAAGCAGCAATAATACCATCCGTTTTAATGACTTGGTGAGTTTTATTGACTCTAAGTTGTTTTGAATTGATTCTAGGTAAAATTGCATCAATATTTTTAGTAAAATAAATATTTATAACCGAACTGAAGCTACCTTTTTTTTGATTTGGATTTAATTGTACTTTATTGTCATATCCAGTAAAGAATAAATACTCAAACTCTTTTCCATTAAGCAAATAGTCTCTCAATAATAAATACTTTTTAAAATCTTTTAAAAACTTACTTTGAATTTGAAATTCTACAGGCTTATTACCTGCTCTGTATTTTATGTTCCTAAATTTGTGTCGTTCTTTTTCTATATTAAAATCGTTGTTCCATTCTAAAGTTGCAGCAGTTGAATCATTCATTCCTGTGTTTGATAAAAATAGTATATAAAAAGCCCTTAGTGCATTTGAGGCAAGTTTAAATCTTTTATCGGAGTAGTAATTATTGTTTGTATCTAAAAGTTTTAAGAAGCCTTGTCTAGCCCACCTTCCATCTCGCAAATATGGTAAATTAAATAAATCTTTAATTTCTTGTTCACTTCTAACTGTTCCATTTTCTGGATTAAAAGCCATGGAAAATTCTTTATCCTTAGTGTAAAAAGTGTAGAGTGATGGTAAACACCATATATCACATGAAGGTAGTTTTAGTTTTAATGGATATGGTTTATTTTCAAGTAAAAAATCTGTCACTTGGTGAAAAAAATTATAATAAAAGTTGTAATGATATTTTTGATCTTCAGTAGATGTTTTTTCAACTTTATTTGATCTTGAATTTGGAATTATCTTAATACCTGCTGCAATAATATTCTCTTTGTCTTGGTAAATCGTATTTAAAAGTTTATAGGCATAATTGTGTCTTGAATGTGCTTCACCTTGGGAATATCCACCATCTCTAATTTTGCTTTTTAGAAAAGCAGTATATTGCCAAAAAACATCTCGTGCTGTTTTGATATTGTCATTTAACTCTAAATTATTACTATCAATATAATCAATAAAATTAAAAACTTTTTGTGTATAAGTAGTTAGTGTTCTATTTGCTTGTCCTTTTTGAGATCTTAAAACCATATCATCAATGATAAATTGAACAATTTTTTGTCTCCATTTTATAATATTTTCTTTATTTACTTGAAGTGTATAAGGATTCGGAATAAGTTTTTTTTCTGGATAATAAACTTGGCATACAGGTATTCGCTGATCTGTAATAACTCCGAGATTCTCAAATCTCATATCTTCATTTTGTTTATACATATTTACCAATGTTTCAATTGTAACAAAAAATATAGGTAGCTTTTCAAGTTTACTCATTTAACAACTCCATCAGATATGTTTCATAGTTATCTTGAGCTTGTTCTTTTATCTTATGTCTTTCCCTGAAATTTAGGTATTTTTCTGTTGTAGATAAACTAGAGTGTCCCATTTTTTCTTTTATATGGATTAGAGCATGTGATAGCTTTAACTCTTTTTTGTCGACTAAAGGTATTAACTTATCTAGTAAATTCATTCCATAGCTTGCTCTAAGATCATGGAATGAGAAATCAAATTGATATTCATCTTTCTTGAGTTGTTTCTTTAATGATGTAAATACAAATTGTCTTACCGTTGCCCCGTTTGGAACTTCTTTGTATAGGTGTCTATATGGATCATCATGAGCAGCATAGAATGGGTTGCCTCTATTTGTTAAAAAGATATATTGTTTATTTTGATTTTCAAATATATGAGTAGAATTATCTTCTCTTTTTTTGTATCGTGGGGAGTTCAAATATATTCTAACTTTTTGATACACCCATGATGGAAAAATAAGTGTATGTATTTTATTAAATTTTGTGTCACAGTCTGTTCCATATCCAACTTTGATTTTAACTTCTGTTTCCACTTCTTCTTTTAAAGGTTTCTCAAAATGTTTTTTTCTTAAAGTAAATACAGTTTGAATTCTAGCTCCTGTGGTCAAAGCAATTAAAAAACTTAAAGTCATTTCTGTATTTCTAATTGTTTTTAAAGCTTTCGCAATTGCAATTTGTTGTTCTTTTGATAATGGATGTAATCTTCCACCATCGACAATTGCATCATCAAATAGATCAGGATTGGAAGTAGCTACTACTCTGGATACATCTTTTGTATTAACTTGTTTTGATTGCTTGAATCCTTTATTGTCTTGATAGGTTATAGATGCAATACCACTTTCCCATAAAGGAAATTTAAACTCAATACCTTCAATATTGATTAGATATTCATAAAACCCAACTACAGCACTCATTCTACGCTTAATTGTATTTGGGGAAATCTTTCCATCTCTTAATAGTTGTTGCAAGTAGCTTCTATATAGATATGTTGGTCTTAGAATTTTTCTTGGAGCTGATAAATAATCAATATTTTCACTATCACAATACTCTTTAAAGTGCTTTAGATCGGTAGCTATTGAATCTAAAGTTTTTGGTGACGGTTTTTGATAGTTTTTTAGTTTTGAAAGTAGATACAAACTTCCATGATTCCAAACACTACCATCATCATTTATTAATACTCGAAAGTGGAGAAAATTATCAATGTCGAAATCTTCATTTTCTACAAATTGTTCTTTTGATAATGGCGTAAAAATATCTAATTTATTTATAATAACTTTATACATAAATGAATTATATAACAATTCTTAATTTCATATTATTTTTATTACAATTTGTAATACTTTTTTTCCCAAGAATGCCATTATAGCCTATTTTTGGGGGTTTTTAAAAAGAATTTATTAATTTCTTTTGAAAAAGTTAAAAAAAAAGGGGAACAAAGAAAAATGTAAGTTAAAACTATTTTGTATCAAAATAAGGTTTGGTTCAAAATGGGAACAAAAAAAATAGAATACTGGTATAAAAGAATTCCAGAGGCATATCAAAAACAATTAGGCGGATTAGCAAAATTCAAAATTAGCTTGAGTAGAATTAAAAAAAGAACAAATAGGGAAAAAGAATTAGTTAAGAGTATGTTAAATTTAAAAGTATCAAATATATTTAATAACTCAACTTTCGCACATAGTAAATCATAAATTTCTATATAAAAGCTTCATTAAGTTCCATAAATAGGCACTTTTTGATATAATTGTATCGACCAAAACACTATTATAAAAGGCTTTTTTATGGAACTTGCAAATTATATAGA
>DJWL01000080.1 GCA_002441545.1 Flavobacteriaceae bacterium UBA6231
TTAATGGTGAAATTTATAATTATAAGGCCTTAAGAATTCTTTTAGAAAGCAAAGGATTTAACTTTAAGTCTAGTACTGATACGGAAGTATTGGTAAATTATATTCAATATTTTGGCTT
The DNA here is from genome assembly GCA_002441545.1 of Flavobacteriaceae bacterium UBA6231. Lineage (GTDB taxonomy): Bacteria > Bacteroidota > Bacteroidia > Flavobacteriales > Flavobacteriaceae > Yeosuana. The sequence continues at coordinate 119 of DJWL01000080.1, forward strand.
AGAAAAAACGTTACAAGATGTAGATGGGATGTTTGCTTTTGCCTTATTTTCGATACATGAAAATGTTTTGTATTTGGTACGCGATCATGCCGGAATTAAGCCATTATTTTATAGTTATTTTAATAGTCAACTGGTTTTCGCGAGCCGATATAGCCAAATTTACACTCATGATTTAAATAAAAATGCTGCAATTAATCAGAGGGTTTTACAGCTTTATTTAAAAATGCATTATATACCTGCCCCCTATGGATTAATGGAACATACTTATCAAGTGGAGCCTGGTGAGATTGTTAAAGTTGATTCAGAGGGATTATTAACTAAAATGCGATATTGGGATTTCCCTGAGTTGGATGAAGACCATTTAATTACAGATAAAGAAGAAGCTTTAGAACTCTTGGATTCTACTTTGGAATCTGCTGTTAATTCACATTTAGTAGCCGATGTTCCTTTAGGGACCTTTCTATCAGGAGGTATAGATTCTCCTTTGGTATCCTACTACGCTTCCAAAAAGAAACCCCATATTAGTGCTTTTTCCATAGGTAGTGACAGCCCTATTCACGATGAATCAAAAGATGCTGCCTTTTATGCTCAGGCCATTGGTTGCGATTTTCATTTAGAATCAATGAATGCTCAATCTGGACTTGCTATTTTAGATGCTTGTATTTCAGAACTTGGAGAGCCCTTTGGAGATTTTTCAATAATCCCTACCTATCAATTATGCTATTTATCTAAAACACATTGTACCGTTATGTTGTCTGGTGATGGAGGCGATGAATTGTTTTTTGGCTATGAGCGGTTTCAGTCCATTTTAAAAAATCGACCTTGGTTGTGGATACCAAAATCTTTTAGGTACTTGGCATATGGTTTGGATAAGGTTTTTTTTAAGAATAAGCATATAAATGAAGCTATTTTAGAGCCTAATTTGACGCTTGCGCATAGAGGGATGCATTCTTTAATTCAAGATGATTTGTTGGAAAAACTTTTTCCTGAGTTTTCTTTTTCAGAGTATTTAAGTATAAATGCTTATGCATATGAAGCTTCCACAAGCTATTTACAACATTTGCATGCTATGCGTAAAGCAGAATTTTATGGCATGTTGCAGAAAACATTAGCTAAAGTAGACCGTATGAGTATGGCAAATTCTGTTGAAGTACGCGTGCCTTTTTTAAGTAAGGCGGTCATTGAAGCCAGTGTAAAAATACATCCTTTATTATCGTTTGGAGGTGGAAAGAAAAAGAACCTTTTAAAAGATTTATTGTATCGAAAGATACCTAAAGCTCCCATTACCGATACAAAACGAGGTTTTTCAATTCCTTTATCAGACTGGTTGCGACAAGATTTAAAGCATTCTTTCGAATCTACTTTGTTTGATTCGACTTTTTTAAATCTATTAAAAATAGACTTAAAAGTTTTAAAGCAAGTTTGGGAAGAACATCAAACAAAAACCATAGACCACAAACGCTTATTATTTTCATTATATACCCTGGCACAATGGCTGAAGCAAAAAAACGTATAAGGATTTTATATACGATTCCTAATTTTGATACCGCAGGTAGTGGAAAGGCCTTATTAAATGTTGCCTTAGGGTTAAACCCAAACGTTTTTGAGGTTTATATTGTTTGCAGTCATAACCGGGGGGATTTTTTTAAAGTTGTAAAATCCAGTGGGATTTCGGTTTATGTATTTAATTATACCTGTACTATGAAGCCTTATTTAAAAGGGTTATGGACTTGTTTTAAAATCAGTAAAAAGTTTAAAGCTTTAAAACCAGATATTGTTCATAGTTTTCATTATGCTGCTGATTATTCTGAACCCTTAGCGGTTAGACTAGCAGGGGTAAAATGGATTTATACAAAAAAAAACATGAACTGGGGTGGGGCTTCAAAAAACAGTTGGAAATTAAGAACTTTGTTAGCCAATAAAGTTGTGGCCCAGAATGAAGATATGCTTTCCAATTTTTTTTCAAAACTAAAAAAAGTGACACTAATTCCAAGAGGTGTTAATACGATTGTTTTTCAACCTTTAAAACCAGATGTAAAATTAAGATTATTATGGAATTTAAAAGATACAGATCGTATTCTATGTTGTGTTGCTAATCTTTCACCTATCAAGGGTATAGACATTTTATTGAAAGCTTTTAAGAACGTGTATTTAAACCATTTGGAATGGAAACTTATCTTGGTTGGAGATACTAGTTCTTCTTATGGAAAAGACATGATTCAATTAAGCAAAGATTTAGGAATTTATGAGGAGGTTCGATTTTGTGGTAAACAATTTGATGTTGTTGATTATATTAATTTGTCGGAGGTTGTTGTTTTGCCTACATTAGACAAAGGGGAAGGGTCTCCTGTTTCTCTTTTAGAGGCCATGGCTTGCCAAAAGAATGTTCTTGCTTCTAATGTTTCAGGAATAAAGGATCAATTGTCAAAGTTTCCAGAGCATTTGGTGCAACCTGGCGATGTAGGGCCTTGGAGTAAAGCCCTTGAGCATGTACTAAGTAATAGTGTTCAAGTTAATATTGAACAGGGACAAATTTTAAGAGAGCATGTATTGAATTGTTATACCATAGAACGCGAAGTGACTTTATGTGAGTCAATGTACCTTAATTTATTAAACAGTAATATTTAAAAATGAGAATAGGCTTGGTTTTATCTAAAACACCTGGGTATTCTGAAACTTTTTTTATCAATAAAATAAAGGGGTTACAAGAATATGGCCATGAGGTTTTTCTTTTTGTTCAGCAAAAGGAGGCGTCTTTTTCATTATGTAACGTTATTGTTGCTCCAACGATTCATAAAAATAGTATCTATACTGCTTTTAGTTTTATATGGACTTACTTTACCCTGATTTTTTATCCCAAACCTTTGATGCGATTTATTTATTTAGAGTTGCAGTATGGTAGGTCTATATACCAGCTTTTAAAAAATGTTTATTTCAATGCAAGTTTGTTAAAGGCTCAACTTGATTGGATTCATTTTGGTTTTGCCACTTTGGGATTGCAACGAGAACATGTTGCTAAAGCAATTGATGCTAAAATGGGATTGAGTTTACGAGGTTTTGATATTGCTATATACCCTTTAAAGCATCCTGAATGCTATAGTTTACTTTGGAACCGAGTTGATAAAATTCATACTATTTCTGAAGATTTGTTATTAAAGGCTTATGAAACAGGCTTACCAAAAAGGACAATAATTAAAAAAATAACACCTGCTATTGATTGTTTAAACTTTAAAAATGCAATAGCCTCATATTCTGATAACAATATGCCGTTTAAAATTTTAACCATTGGAAGGCTTCATTGGAAAAAAGGGTATGTTGATATGTTAAAGGCTCTTGCTATTGTAAAACAAAACGGCTTAAAGTTTACGTATACAATTTTAGGTGAGGGGTTGGATTATGAAAAAATAGCTTATGCTGTTCATCAATTTGGCTTAGATAAGGAAGTAACATTTATTGGAAAAGTTCCTCATGATAAAGTTGGGGAATACCTATCGAATACAGATATTTATTTGCAATATAGTATTTCTGAAGGTTTTTGTAATGCGGTATTAGAAGCCCAAGCCATGGGTTGTTTGTGCATTGTTTCGGATGCCGAAGGGTTACCAGAAAATGTTTTACACGAGCAAACAGGTTGGGTAGTTCCTAAATATAATACGCAAAAATTAGCAGACACCATCATTTTGGCAAGGCAATTATCTAAAGAAAGTAAACAACAGATTCGAAAATCTGCACAAGAACGTGTGCTATCTGTTTTTAATTTAGACCAACAGGCAATGGCTTTTAATGAATTTTATATTAAATGAATGAGATATTTAAAGCCAAACTTTTTTATTTTTAATAAATGAACATATACTTTTCAAGAGAGCATTATAATCCAGAATATAGAGGATATGTATTCCCTTTATTAAAGCCTTTCTTAAAATCTAAAGACTTTACGGTAGCACAGCGGAAAGCTATGTATGGTGTTTCAGAAAATAATTTTAAGATAGTTACTGATATTGATAATTCTGACGTTTGTATTTTAACCATGTCCTGGAATTATTATGTTATTAATAAAAAGCTAGATCAGGCTATAGAATTTATAGAATTTTCAAGGAAACACCATAAAAAGGTTTGGATAGTTAATGTTTTAGATAGCCCTTTAAAATTGCCAAATTTTAAAAACTGTATTTTATTTGAACCTGGGGTGTATGCCTCAAAACTTAAGTCTTTTCAGAACGTTATTCCAGTTTTTATACAAGATCCTCTAAAATTATATTATAAAACAGATTCCTTTATAGCACGTCCATATAATTCCATTCCAACAGTTGGTTTTTGTGGTTTAGCTGATGGTTCAATATTAAACAAGTATGAAAGATTATTAAAAATTTTGCTTCGAAATTTTGCTTCGTATTTAGGTCTTAGGCATTTAAAAACAGAAACATTAATAGAACCCGCTTATTTAAGACATCGTGTTATGGCACTTATTGAAAACTCAAAAGTGATAAATTCTAATTTTATTATTAGGAGCCACTATAGTGCCGGAAAGCAAAAAAAAAATGATAAAGTGCAATCACATACTTTAGAATTTTACGATAATATAAGAGATTCTGATTATGTGTTGTGTATACGAGGTGCGGGAAATTTTTCGGTACGTTTTTATGAAACTTTGGCCATGGGAAGAATACCAATTTTTATTAATACCGATTCTGTATTACCTTTATCTCATGTTATCCCATGGAAACATCATGTAGTATGGGTTGAGTATGATGAACTCCATTTAATAGAAGAAAAAATTGTAAGGTTTCATCAGCAACTAAATGAACGAACACTTAATGACTTATTCAAAAGAAATCGAAAGTTATGGGATTCAAAATTGTGTTTATCAGATTATTTTAAACTCACATATCATGGATAAAATTTATATACTTGATTGTTTGAAATCATTTTTGCAAATTACCAACACCCAAAATCTATTTAATGGTATTTAAATTTTTAAAATATCTTCAGCCTGCTCATTATTTTAGTTTAACACGCCAAGATCATACTTCTGTTTTTCCTGTTATAAAGGCGTTACCAATCTATATTAAGAATCAGTTAAAACCCTATCCTTATTATAAGAGTCGACAAGCTCAAGAATATGATTTGTCCTGGCAAGCTTTGCAAAAAGGGTATATTGGAACTGCAAAACCATATGAAGCCTTTGAATCGTTACCTTTATTTGATGAATACTGTTTTGCAAGACGTTATTTTAGTCGCTTTTGGGTACTTTATGTGTTTTTAGTTCGAATATGTAGTTTTAAAAACCCAGTTAAGGAGTTTAAAGCTTTTTATAGTTCAAGAGCTACAAAGCGGAGTAAGTATTTAAACTCACCTATAAGCTATCCTGATTGGAATGTTTTTGATTCAGGACTTGTTAAGGAACAGCCTAAAGTTTCCGTGATTATTCCTACCTTAAATCGTTACGCTTATTTAAAGGATGTATTACATGATTTGGAACTACAGGACTATTTGAATTTTGAAGTGCTTGTTGTTGACCAGTCGACACCTTTTAAGGGAGATTTTTATGATAATTTCAAAATCAATTTAACAATTATACAGCAAGATGAAAAAGCTTTATGGCTAGCCCGTAATAGCGCGATACAACGAGCTAAAGGGGACTATTTATTGTTTTTTGATGATGACAGTAGGGTGGAAGCAGACTGGATTACCATGCATTTAAAATGTCTGGATTTTTTTAAAGCGTCTATATCCTCGGGTATTTCTATTTCCCAAGTTGGATCTGAGGTTCCAGCCCATTATTCTTTTTTTCGAGTAAGTGACCAATTGGATACCGGTAATGTTTTAATTAAAAAAGACGTTTTTGAAACGATTGGCTTATATGACCGGCAATTTGAAAAGCAACGTATGGGTGATGGTGAATTTGGACTTCGTGCTTATTTGCATGGATTTTTGAATATATCGAATCCTTATGCACAGCGACTTCATTTAAAGGTTGGACAAGGAGGTTTACGAGAACTTGGAAGTTGGGATGGATTTCGCCCCAAGTCATTACTTGCTCCAAGGCCGATACCCAGTGTGCTTTATTTTTATCGTCGTTATTTTGGTAACAAGCAAGCCCGATGGGCCTTGTTACGCACCGTCCCATTATCTATAGTGCCCTATCGATTTAAAAAAAACAAGGTTTATACTGTATTTGGCATTTTATTAAGCATTTTGATTTTGCCATTGGTTTGTATACAAGTTTACCGGTCTTGGAAGTTTTCTTCTGAAAAATTGCTACAAGGGCCTCTTATTGATACTTTAAATGATGCATAAAACGAACCGATTGTTACTTGTTACTTCTGAATTTCCGCCCCAACCAGGTGGTATTGGAATCCATGCCTACCATCTAGCTAAGCATCTTGAACAAGAGGGTTTTCAAGTTAAGGTTATAACCGATCAACGCTCACAATCAGGACAGGAGGAAGCTGATTTTGATGCTTCACTTAAGTTTCAAGTACAGCGTGTGGTGATACGGAAATTAAGGGTTTTGATGTATTTTAAACGCCTCCAATTATTGTTTAAGCATGTTAAATCGTCAGATATCCTTATTGCTTCTGGTAAATTTTCGTTATGGAGTGTCGCTTTTGTAAGTTTATTTTACAGAAAAAGCTATTTTGCTGTAATACATGGAAGTGAAGTCAATTTAAAAAAAACTCTATTAAAATCAGCTATAAATATCTCTTTAAATCGTTTTTCAAAACTTATAGCGGTATCTCATTATACGAAAGACTTGGTTTCTAAAGAGCATTCGGATATTGTTCTTATTCCTAATGGGATTGACATTGCCTCTTTAGAAAACTCCATACCCATTACCAAGACTTTGGAAGGGTATCCTAGATTATTAACTGTAGGGAATGTTACCCAAAGAAAAGGCCAATTAAACGTCATCAAACAGTTACCTGATTTATTAGAAGTTTATCCAAACCTACATTATCATTGTGTTGGTTTGCCTACAGAGGCTGAGGCTTTTATGGAAGTTGCAGAATCTTTGCACGTAGCTCATCATGTAACGTTTCATGGTAGGGTGCCCAATGAAACACTTTATGATTTTTTAAGATTGAGCGATATTTTTGTGATGTTAAGCCATGAAACAACTGAGGGTGATGTTGAAGGTTTTGGAATTGCTATTTTAGAAGCCAACTTTTTTGGACTTCCAGCCATAGGGTCCTTAGGATGTGGAATTGAAGATGCTATAGATGATTTTCAATCTGGGCGTTTGATAAAAAATTATGATTCTTTAATGTTTGAGAAATCTATAAAGGATATCTTATCACGTCCTGGGCATTATAAAGATGGAGCCAAAATATGGGCACAGCAACATGACTGGAAATTGATTGTGAAGCATTATATTGCAGTTATTAATAAATAGTTATTGGTTTAAGGTTTATGAAATTGGCTATTATCTCCCATACGGAACATTATACCCTGGCAGATGGAACTTTGGTTGGATTGAGTTCTACAGTTAATGAACTTAATAACTTACAAGCTGAATTTGAAACCATTTATCATATTGCCATGTTACATCATGGAACTGCACCAGCCAATACAATGGCTTATAATTCTAAACAGATTATTTTTATACCAATTCCAAAAGTTGGTGGCAAACGATTTAAGGATAAATGGCAAATTATAACAAAAGCTCCTGAAACAATCCGTATTATTACCAAAGTTTTAAATGATGCAGATTATTTTCAATTTAGGGCTCCAATAGGGATTGGTGTCTATTTGATTCCATATCTTATATTATTTATAAAAACCAAAGGCTGGTTTAAGTATGCCGGGAACTGGAATCAAAACAAACCACCTTTAGGTTATGCCCTGCAACGCTGGATGTTAAAAAACCAAAGCAGAAAAGTTACCATCAATGGGGTATGGCCCAATCAGCCTAAACAATGCTTAAGTTTTGAAAATCCTTGCTTAACTGAAGATGATATTCTTAAAGGGCGCCAATTTTGTAGTCAAAAAGTTTGGCTAAATAAAAAAAGCTTCTGTTTTGTTGGGCGTTTGGAACCTGAAAAAGGTGTGCCACTAATTATTGAAACTTTTAAGTTACTATCTGAGGAAGAGAAGACACATATAGACACTTTGCATTTTATTGGAGATGGAAGACATTATAACCGTTTTAAAAACGAAGTGAAAGATTTGGGAATTACCGTTTTATTTCATGGGATTTTATCGCGAAAGGATGTTTTTGATGTTTACAAACAAAGCCATGTTTTATTATTGCCTTCGAAGTCGGAAGGCTTTCCAAAGGTAATCATTGAGTCCATGAATTTTGGATGCATTCCCATTGTTTCTAATGTATCTTCCATAGGTCATTATATTTCATATGGAGTTCATGGGTATTTAATGGAGTCCCTAACCCCTTCAGCTTTATTAAAACAATTGCAAATTGTTTTACAATTACATTCTGATGATTATCTTAGAATTGTTAAAAATCAAGAATCCATTATTCGTAAATTTACCTATTCCAATTACCATCGTCATTTAAAAGACAAGGTACTTTAAACCGTTAATGTATTGAATATTAAAGCACATCGATTTAATAAAGACAACTATATTTTTTTAGTGTTGTTTCACATAGCGATTGGGTTATTAATATTTCTATTTAAACCTTTTGCTAAGGTTTATTTCATGATACTAATGGTTTATTTTATAGGAAGAATCATTTTAGTGTCTGAAGAAAAAAAAACACAAGAAGTGCTTTTAGCTTGTGCCTATTTTGTAGGAGCTGAGGTCTTTTTTAGAATGACCAAAGCTGGATTAGCTTATGAAGCTAGCAAATATCTGGTGATCCTCTTTATGCTAATGGGCATGTTTTTTAAAGGTATCTCTGGAAAGGGGTATCCCTACTTTTTATATTTGTTACTATTATTTCCTGCCATACTAGTAGCATCTGTAACCCTTACTTACGATGCCAATTTTAGAACTAACATTGCATTTGTTTTGAGTGGTCCCGTCTGTTTAGGGATTGCTGCGTTATTTTGCTATGATCGTCGCGTAACACAAGCACAGCTTTTGGATATTATTTTATACCTTGCCTTACCTTGTATTAGTTTAACAACTTATTTGTTTTTTTATTCACCGAGTATTAAAGAGACCTTAACTGGCACCGCTTCTAATCATGCTGCTTCCGGGGGGTTTGGCCCCAATCAAGTTGCTACTGCCTTGGGACTAGGTATGACTGCTATGGTTATACGATTTTTTATGGCTTCGCCAACCACTATTCTTAAAGCCTTAAACATTACTATTGTAATTGCGATGGCTTACCGAGCTGTTGTGACTTTTAGTCGTGGTGGTGTAATTGCTGCTTTAATTGTTATTGCTGGGTTTTTGTGGGTTTTATTTTTAAAATCTAATGGAAGACAAAAAAACAATATTATTCTTTCTTTTATGATATTTTGTATGGCAATGGTTGTAGCTTGGACTATAAGTTCCAACCAATCGTTAGGATTGATTGATAA
>DJWL01000044.1 GCA_002441545.1 Flavobacteriaceae bacterium UBA6231
GTTCTTGTAAATTGTGAAAAACCTTCATCAATATCGTTAGGATCTAAATCTGGAGTTCCTGCAGGACCTTGTTGACCTGTTACAGCATAACCAGCATATAATTTTGCCAAAGCACCTTTGGCTTGAGTTGCATTAACATAAACATCTTGTTCGGTAAAGCTGTCTGGGTCGATTGGAGATTGATCCAAATCGTTTTGACAAGCCACAAATACTAGAGATGTTGTGAAGATAAATGCAAATTTGTTAAATATATTTTTCATAGTTTAATTTTTTAAAAATCAATATTTACACCAAATACAAATGATCTTGGCCTTGGATAAAAACTATTGTCAATCCCTCCATTTATTTCCGGATCCAGTCCTTCATAATCTGTAATGGTTAAAACATTTTGTACAGAGCCATAAAATCGTAATGTTGTATCTTTAAAGGCTTTATCTAATGTGTAGCCTAAAGTGATATTATCAACTTTAAAGTATGAAGCATCTTGAATAAAGTAATTACTCAACAAAGTATTATCTGTAAGTTGATTAAAACCAGAAGTTAAATATTCTGAATGTATATTGCTTAAATAGTTATTACTTGATGGCACAACATTGTTTAAATAAGCATTACCAGAAGCTACGTTATTATAAGCATAATTACCAATGCTAGCTCTTGTAACTATTGCCAAATCCCATTTTTTGTAGCTTAAATTAGTGTTTAAGCCCATTAAAACATCTGCATAAGGATTTTTATAGATAAACTTATCTTTATCACTTATTATATTGTCTCCATTTCTGTCAACAAAGGCACCTTCAATAGGTTTCCCATTAGCATCATATACTTGTTGGAACACATAAAAGCTATAAGGAGCTTCACCTTGTAAATGAGTTTGTATGTTATTACCAACTCCTCCAGAAATCCCACCTGTGAATTGTTGATCTGGTAAACGAGTAACTTTGTTGTCGTTAAAAGAAACATTATAGTTTACTGACCATTCAAAATTATCTGTTTTAACAGGAATAAAATTAAAGTCGAATTCTAATCCTTTGTTCTCCATATCACCAATATTAGCGGCTATTCTGTTTGAAAAGTTAGTAAAAGGATCTACCGTTGAAGAAGCAATTAAATCTTGTGTTTTTCTAATGTAGGCATTTACAGACCCCGAGATTCTACGATCTAAAATAGCATAGTCTAAACCTAAATTGATTGTTTTACTAATTTCCCATTTTAAGTTTTCATTGATGCCTTCTGGTCTATAAGTTTGAAAATATGAATTACCAAATTGATAGTTTGCAAAAGAGTTGCTTCCCGTATAACGAGTTAAAAACAAATAATCTCCTAAGCCATTAACATTACCTACTTCACCATATCCTACTCTTAATTTTAACTCATTAAGAACAGGTGAGTCTTTTAAAAAGTCCTCTTTACCAATGTTCCATGCTATAGCAGCAGAAGGGAAATATCCCCAACGATCGTTAGGGTTTAGTTTAGAAGAAGCATCAGCTCTAAAAGTCCCAGTCAGTAAATATTTTCCTTTATAGTCGTAATTTAATCTTCCAAAATAAGATAATAGTACACTTTTACTTTTGTCTATATATTCAAATTGAATATCAGCATCTGGGTTAGCTATGGCATTTTCCTCATCTAAACTGTCATAGGTAAAACCGTCAAATTCAAATGATTGATATGAATAACCCCCAACAACAGTAAAATTATGAGCATCATTAATAGTTTTGTTATAAGTTAAGTAAGCATCAAATAATTTATCTGTCCGCTGTTGAGAATAAAATCTTCTTGAGCCTTCCCACTCAGTGTCAGTAGTTGGGAAAAGTATAGATCTTAGTGTTCTACCGTTGCTGTTAGATTTATCTAACCCAACATTTACAGTAGCTTTTAAATCTGGAAAGAAATGCAATTTATAATCAAATTTTGCATTTCCTACAAAACGTCTAACTTCAGAATTGTCGTCTACTAAATTTAATTGAGCAACTGGATTAATAGGAGACAAACTAATGTGGTCTCCATTTAAATCTGTCCAGTCAAAATATCCTCCATATTTTGAATTAGAATCATAAATTGATTGTGTTGGGTCATACACATTAGATGCGCCAATAGCGCCTCTGTTAGCAAAAAAGTTTTCAGTGTAATTGCCTTTGGCGTTAAGCTCAATTTTTAAATGGTCATCCAATAAAGAAGGTGTTAAACTTACTGAAGCTGTTGTTCTTTTAAAACTATCTCTTTTTAAAATACCATCGTGGTCAGAATAACCAAGTGATACCCTCATAGGAACACCCCAAGCACTTCCTAAAGCACTTATGTTATGATCTTGCCCAAAAGCATTTCTATATATTTCGTCTTGCCAATTGGTATTGGCATTTCCTAATATAGCTAATGTAGTAGAATTAGTGTTTGGATTTAAAGCAACTACCTTTCTAAATTCGTCTGCAGTTAAAACATCTACTCTGTCTTTAGCTGCGTGTAAAGTAGTTGAAGAGCTAAAGTTGAATTTAAATTCTCTGTCTTTTCCTTTTTTAGTGGTTATCATGATAACACCATTACCACCACGAGATCCAAAAATAGCTGTTGCTGAAGCATCTTTTAAAACCACCATGCTTTCAATGTCATTTGGATTTACCAAGTTTAAAGGGTTTCTTGAACCTCCAACACCATCATTATTAAGAGGAATTCCATCAATTACAATCAAAGGATTGTTACTCAAATTGATAGAACCATTTCCCCTGATTCTAATTTCTTGGCCTTCACCTGGAGCACCACTACTAGATGTTACAGAAACACCAGCCACTTTACCGGTTATTAACTGTTGAGCAGATACCACAGGCCCTTGGTTAAAGTCTTTTGATGTTAATAAATCTGCTGTTCCGGTTAAATCTTCTTTTTTAACCGAACCATAACCAATAACAACGACTTCATCTAATTGAGCTGTGTTCTCTTCAAGTTGAACATTTAATGTAGATTGTCCTGCGAAAGTAATTTCTACAGGGTTATAGCCAACATAAGAAAACACAAGAATGTCGCCATTTTTTGCGTTAATTCGATATTTACCATCAAAGTCTGTTGCCGTCCCGGTAGTAGTACCTTTAATAAGGATATTTACTCCCGGCAGCAGTTCTGAAGTTGATTGTTCTGTCACTGTTCCTGTAACTGTAGTTTGTCCAAATGACCATATTGGCACAAAAAATAAAAGAAACAGCAAACTGTTTAAAGTTGTTTTCATACAATACTTTTAAATTAGTGTATTATTAATTAGTTTGATATATTTTCACTTCTCAAGTTAAATACAATGTAAATTTAATGTTATGTTTTAACAAATAATTATGAAATTGACAACGAAAACGTTTGCGTGTTAACAACTTTTAAAATATCATCAACGGAAACGTTTGCATGTTGACAACTTTACCGTTTTTATAGGTGGGTTGGATAGAAAGTATTAAATTAGCTAGATTACTAGCTATTAACCTAATAAAAATACTAATTTCAATCGAGTAAAGCAAGTTTTAAATGAAGCGTAAAGTAACCCTAAAACAGATTGCAAAAGAACTAGATGTATCAATATCAACTGTTTCTAGAGCTTTAAGTAATAGTAAGGAAATAGGAGAAGAGACCAGGCAAAAAATCCAAGCATTTGCTAAGTTTTATAATTATAAGCCAAATAATATTGCATTAAGTTTAAAAAACAGAAAAACTAAAACCATTGGGATTCTTATACCTGAAATTGTGCATCATTTTTTTTCAACGGTTATTAGAGGTATTGAAGTAGTTGCTAACCAACGTGGCTATAATGTTATTATTGGCCTATCAAATGAATCCTTTAGTAAAGAAGTAATTAATATGGAAATGCTTGCCAACGGAAGCATTGATGGATTCATTTTGTCTATTTCTAAAGAAACTTTATTGCAGCAAGATTACCACCACTTTAAAGAGACAATCAATCAAGGTATTCCCATTGTCATGTTTGATAGGGTTGTAAATGAAGTTGAATGTGATAAAGTTATTGTTGATGATTTAATAGGGTCTGTTAATGCGGTGAAGAAATTGATTTCCACTGGATGTAGAAATATTGCACTCATTACAACCATGGATTACGTTAGTGTTGGTAAATTGAGAACACAAGGGTATTTACAAGCATTGGAAGAAAGTAAAATCCACCCGAAAGCTAGTTTGATTTTAAAGTTAGACGATAGCTTAGCGCTAGAAGAACATTTGGATGTGTTGGAAAAAGAAATTGAACAATTTTTCAAGAGCAACAATAAAATTGACGGGGTTTTTGCTGTAAATGAACTTTATGCAGTTACGGCCATGAAAGTGGCCAGAAAGTTAGATTTTAATATTCCAGAAGACATTCAGGTTATTGGATTTACAGACGGTGTTTTATCAAAACACGCAAGGCCAGGCTTAACAACTGTGAGTCAACATGGGCAGAAAATAGGAGAACAAGCTGCTCATTTATTGATAGATAGACTTGAACTTGAAGATGACGAAGGAGAAATAGATGATTTCGATTTTGTTAAAGACATGAAGTTTAAAACAGTAGTTATTGAAACCGAATTAATTGAAAGAAACTCAACCAAATAAAATATTTATTAGAACTATTTAAATTATTTTATATATTTGACCCAATCAAAACTTATATTTTCACTTCTCAACATTGAGTTTTGATAAGTTATATGCTTATCAAATAGTAATAATTTAATTTACTATTTATGGAAAAGCGTAGGTTAAGTTTCTGGGAAATCTGGAACATGAGTTTCGGTTTCTTAGGAATACAAATGGGTTTTGCCCTTCAAAATGCTAATGCTAGTAGAATTCTTCA
>DJWL01000175.1:0-786 GCA_002441545.1 Flavobacteriaceae bacterium UBA6231
TTTTTTTCTGAATACCTGGAACTTATCTTTGCTTCCTTTTTTTTTATTTTTTGTTTTGAATATCCAATCAGAATGTTGTTGTTTAATCGGATTAAATCTGAAGGAATGATTGTTGAATTGGAAGATAGTCGTCTTTGGAAAGTGTGTAAAATTTTGAGTGACGGATGAAAAAACGGCATCAAAAAATAGAAATGCTTTTTATCCGGCACTGAAATTTTACACTCTTTCTTATCGGATTTGATTTTTGAGGATGCTTGTTTGTCAATTGAAAGTAGTAGTTGTCATTTAGTAGTAGATGTTCTTTTGGAAATGGGAAGCATCTTCAAAAAACAATGCAGATACTTGCGTAGTGCGTTGGCAGCAGCTCGGAGCAAGTGTGTCATTTTTTTATTTGCTGACTGGGATGTTTCTGATTGCTTTTGTGGAAAAGTTGATGCCATAGACTTGAAAGAAAGAGAATGCTTCAAGCTTATAGAAAATATTATAAGGAACGGTATAGCATCGGCTTTTCCGCTGAAGCAATGACTTGGGTTTTTCTGGCAAATGAAAAAATGATACTCTTGCTGGCTTCTTTTGGTTTTGTGGGTGTTGTGAATTGCTTAATCCGAAAATGTGAATTTTAGAAATAGTTTTGATAAGCGATTTACAACACTTACAAAAGCAATGCAAATACTATCTGATTTAAACACAAAGTTGATAAAAACAGTGACCGTAAGCGTTCTTAAAAGTAAGTACAACCGTAAAGTTTCCTATGAAATAGAGAACGTTGTTAAAGACAGTGGCGAA
>DJWL01000175.1:813-17516 GCA_002441545.1 Flavobacteriaceae bacterium UBA6231
GCTTTTTTACATAATGTTATTATAGGGCTATGACAACTTTTGAATAGGAATACATTCTTTTTTATAGCCCTATAATGCCACATTATGTAAAGAAGCTTGGGGAAAAAAATTACTGGCACGAGTTGCGAAGCGTACGTGTTTTTTTTAAAAACCGTGCCAGTAATTTTTTTTGGAGCGTTGGCAAAGGAGTGGCATTTGAAATGTAAAACTTCCTATTTATTATCGAACGTAAGTATTCGTCCTTTGGAGTAATTATTGAGTTTTAAACTAAAATCGTCTTGGATTTTTTCTGATGTATTCCATTGCTTCTTTTTCGATATCATCTCTTGTTTTAATCCGATGAGAAAATATCCATTCGTCAATATCTTCTTTTTTGAAATAAAGTCGCTTTCCACTTTTGTAGTGTGGAATTTCACTTGTAGAAGTCAACTTATAGATTGCAGAAACGCTTAGTTTTAAATATTCCGATAGATCTTTTACATCCATTGGAGCATTATTTACTTGGATTGGATTAGTAGTATTTAGACTTGCAATAGCTTTTTCTATTCTATCCAGTCTTTCTAAAATGAGTTCAAAAGGATTTTCCATAGTTTAAATGAAATTAGTGAAATGAAGCAAACAAAGATGTGAGTTTAGGAATACTTGGACTAAACGAGGATTTTGTGCAGATGAATGAGGTAATGACTTTTGTTTTTCAGAATAAAATGCCTCGCTCGCTCAATAAAATATAATTGACAAATTTTAAATTAGTCATCCTTTGCCATTTGTCTTGCGAATTCATTTGCCATAGCTACTTCATACCAATCAAAGCCAAATTCTTCTGTATCAGCTTCATATTCTAAACCTAAATCATTAATTCGTTCAACTAGTTTTTCTATTTCGTTTAGTTTTTCTTGTGCTTCATCTTCATATGTCATCCAATCCAATAACCATTGAACCTCGTTTGCAATATGTTCACTAAATAAATCGTCAAAATGGTCAGTGATATTTGTAGTATCTAATTTATCGAAATCTACATCAAAAATTTTAATTAATTCCTCTAATAAATCAATTGCTTCATTGATATCATTCTTTCCTCTGAAAAGTTCTGAAACAATTTCTTCAATTCTTTCTTGTAATACAGAATTAATATTTTCATTATCCTTAACTGAAAGCATAAATTCTTTGAAATGTAGGTTTAGAGAATAATCTTCATGCAAAGCTTCCCATTCCGTAATACTATCAATAATTTCGCAAATGACTTCTTCTCTATCAATGTTTTCTATGTATTTATAAATTACTAAAGCTAATTGAATTAAATCAAAATCACTATTACTATTACTAATAAAAGACTGATAATCTGTAAGCAATCTTTTTTCCAAGCTTTCAGGCATTTTATTACTAGCTTCACTACCTAATGAAAATAATCTTTCTGTTAATTGAGAAACATATTTAACCGAATTAACTATTTTTAAAACTTCTTCTTTATCATTTTTTAAGTATTCAACAAGAAAATCTATTAATGAAGGATTAATAAAATTGACATTTACATCATTTTTTAACAGTATAAATCCACCCTCTAAACGTTTTAAAGCCTTTTGAAAAGCAAACATTTCTCTTTGCTTGTTATTGTTTTCTACTTCATATTGAACCCGGCTATTAAAAGCAACTTCTAGTTCAATAATATTCGAAACTTCTCCGAAACTTATAAGTGTATTTAAAAGCAACCTATCGTCTTCTGTAATTTGCTCATTATAAGCATGTTTCCAAATTTCATCTGGATAATCAAAACTTGAAATAATAAATTCTTTAAATTCAGCTTTGTTAAAATGGTTTACTTTATCTTCTGATGTAATAAACTCTATAGAACGTGGTCTAAAACTTGAATGAGTTACGATGAAATTTTGAATTTCATCATCATGTAATAATTCTTTTAATTCCTCTTTTAATTCTGATTCTTCAATATGATTAACAAGTAATTGCTTTTTTAAAACTTCATCATATTCTTTTAATTCAAATAAACTTGATTTTGCTTTGATGTTAAACCTTTTTAGGTGTTCACTTTCTTCAATTGCTGTATTTAATAGAAATGATCTTGTTGTAAATACAACTAATTTATTTTCCATATTAGGAATTCTATTTAAAATTCTTCTTAAAGCTGTTTCACTTCCTTTAGCTTTATTAATTTCAACTTTATTACTTCCTAAAAAATCATCAAAATAAATTATTTGTTTAGAATCATCTGGTACTAAAACTTTTTCAGCTTCTTTAATATCATCTAAAATATATGACAGATTGTAACCTTCAGCTATATATTCATAAATTAACATCTCGGCTAATGTTGTTTTTCCAACCCCTGGCTCACCAGTGAGTATAATAAACCTATTTTTAGCAAGTGCTTTTCGGGCTTCTTCAAATAGTGTTGTTTTTACATAAATTCTCAATCTTCTTTTTAATTCATGTTCAACAAAAGCAGAAGATCTAAATTCTAAATCTGAACTTAATAGTTTCTTTAAAATTGAAAAATCAGATAACCATAATTTATAATGAGAATTTAATATTACTTCATTTCCTTCTATTAATCTATTTAAATCTTTTTTTCCATAAATATCACTTAGGCTTTTAACATATTCCCCAAATAAATTTTTTATGGCTTCAGTATTAGCAACATTTAAATCTACAGAAGTAGCAACAATATATTTACTCGGTTTTAATGTGTTAACATTATTTACTTCTGTATCTCTTAATACTTTGTACAAACCATCATAACCTGTTCTATAATAATGTTTTACTTGACCAACATGGTCATAAATGTTTGCCTCTGTTGAGTATAATAAATCAATCCCTTTATCTTTTCCATCTTTAAAGGTTTTATATTTTATTAATGAACCATCAGGTTGGTCTAAGTTTAATAAATCACAAACAAGTTCTTCTAAATCGGAACTGTTAAGTGTTGAAAAATCATATTCTGCCATATAATTATCTCTTTAATTCTTTATTTAAAATACTCCAATGTTTTCTAGTTTGTTGCTTAATTTTATTGTTAATCATAATATCAGCAGCTTTAAAAGCATAGGATAAAAAATTACCCCAATTGTAATATTCTGATTTTATGAATTTTTTCTCCGTTTCATTCCAGATATATTTCCTTGTTCTTTTTGCTCCTATGTAGGAATGCCTTTTTAATAATCTTCTTTTAAAAATTTCCTTTTTTGTCTTTTTGCTATAATATTTTGCTCGTCTAATACTACGCTTCATTTTTCTATAAAATCCTGCTAGACTTGCTGATTTTAATAAAACCGATTGTCCGTCAAACTCAAATCCTAAATAGATAAAATTTTTATTCCAATTAATTATTTTTCCATCTTGATATTCTTCTCCACATTCTAGTTTACCATTTTTATATTCAAATTGAAAAATTTGTGTCTTAGTTGGTTGAATTTCAAGTTTATATTTTTTTATTTCTGAATACACTAATTCAACAAGATTTACTTTTTGATTCAATGGACAAACTACTATCATATCATCTGAATACCTCCTGTAAATACCACCAACACTTGTAGCAAGATCATTTATTAATTTATCAAAATGTAGTAAATACATATTAGCCAAAACTGAACTTATAGGAGAACCTTGAGGTATTCCAAAATTTCTATAAACCACTTTATCATCTACTATTTTTGTTTTTGAAGGTTGTAATAGTTTGTTCTTTACTTTAAAAAAATCCTTTTCCGTACAAAATGCAATTGCGTCTTGGTCTCTTAAAAATTTGATTTTATCAATCTTCTTTTTCCTTTTTTTAAGTTTTAATCCGAACTTGTTTGTTTTTTGAGTATGTATTTTATCTTTAAATTCATTAAAAATATCAACAATATCAACATGACTAAAGCGAGTAATATTTTTATAAACATTAAAATGATCAGCAGGTAACTTCTCTACCTTTAAAACATCGCACCATACATCACGCAGCAATTTATGGTCTAGATTATCAAAAAAACTAGAAATATCAAAAGCAATAACTGAAAACTCTTTTTGATCATATTCTAAAATATGCTTAAACACATCATTAGCAAAATCGATATTACATTTGTTCGAACTATTTTCTTTATCAGGATTTATTGGAACAGAACGATATGCATTTACAACATCATTTAGACCAAAATCTGTAAGTTTATCTTCGTAACTTTCATTTAATTGTTGTGAATAATAACTAAATATCAGCGAATCTAAATGACTTGCATAAAATAATTCGCGTTTTTTTTCATTCGGATTTCGTACTATTTTTTTGCCGTTATCTAAAACAAATTCAAGCTTTCCAGTTGTTGTATTATATTTTTTTCTGAATTTTTTTACTCTCGCAGTCCTGTGAATGAAAGGCAAAAAAGCATGTTCTGCAACTTCTTCTTTTGAAGTTACATAAGGTTCAATCCATTTAAGTCTATCACAAGGATTTAAGGGTAGTCCGATATGTGGATACCTTTTAAGTTTGAACCAATCTTTTTCTGTTTTTGTAGCCATTATTATTTTTAAAAAAGTGAGCAGCGAAGACCCAATGCGAAGCTATTTGCTTTTAGAATTTGTTACCAAACTCCCGAAATATGCATGCTTTATCGACACCTAAATGCCGCTCCGACTCAAACTGGGTAGCGAAATATTAATTGTATATTTGTATCTAAAATCAAACAGTATGACCTTAAATAAACATTCAATCGTAAAGGTTGTCCCGACAGTAATTAAACTGCTGGTTAACATAGTTTCCTTATTAGGTGGCGAAATTAATTGCTCCTTAACTTGGATTTCTGAAATACTTTACCCTCAATCGTTTACTTTTAACTTGCGTTAACTTTCAAATTGAGCACCTATTGGCTAATACCTTAAAACGCATACTTCAGCTCTTCAACTGCTCACAAATTTTTAAATTATTATTTTATATTTATTTCTTTTTATTGTTGCAAACCTTTTCTTATTACATAAGAGAAATGCAATCTATTAATCCCATGATAAATTTTAATACTATACTACACAAAGAAAATTAAAGACTTTAATTTATTTAATAAAAACTGCCAATAATAATTTTCTTTTAAATAACTACATTCTACAAATATTCAACATAAATTATTGATAATTGTCCATGATTTTATTTTTTCACAAGAATCTAGCCTCTTGTTTTTTTTGCTATTATACACAAATTTCATTTACACAATGGCTGAAATATCAATTAAATTAATACAGATATTTAAATCTCGATTTATTAACTCAATAGCCATATTTTATTTAAACTTTTATTAATGTTGCAGACACTCTTTCAATTATTTTTAAAACCGATTTGTCATTGAACCATACATTCTGTTTTAAATTAAATTCAAATATTTCTATTGATTTATTATTATCAAGAGCATTATATACTATCGAAAGTATGAAATTCTTTCTTGATGAATTTTTATATTCATTAGGCGTTAATTCAATAGAATTTAATCCTCCTGATAATCCTTTCACTTCAATTAAAAATTTCTTAACACCCTTTATTGCTTCTAAATCCCAACCTTTATTTTCTTTACTTACATCAACAACAGTAAAACCAAGTCTTTCAAAGTATAGCCAAGTCATGTCCATCGCCGCTAATTCGACCTTCTTCCTTTTTTCAATGTCTGGTTGATATGGTCTACCTGCAGGTTTTGGTGTTGGTTTAGGCTCAAGCGGATTTTCAATATATTTATTTAATTTTTTGACAAATATTGAGTGTTCTAAATTATCCATTTTAGGATACCAAACGTTAGATTCTCCTGGTCCTTTTGGTAATATAAAATTTCTTTCAGAAGTAGGAATTAAATATGCATCCTTTTTTTTGCACTCAAAATTGTATGTGTTTTCATTCCCTCTACCTTTGTCTTTTATTTCTTTAGTTTTTTTATAAATACTAGCATTTTTATACCAACCAATTACATATTGACCGCCATATTTTGGATTAGTCGCAAAAAAAACAACCGTTAAGCCTTTAATAGATTCCTCTTTTTTATTAGCTCCTACTTTTGTTAAATCAAATGATCTACCATTTTGATTTCTTGAATAGCCATAATACTTTCCACTAATTTCTTTAAAGTTATATACTTCACCACCATTTTGGTTTTCTTTCACATAACTACCAGCACCTTTTGGAATATCATTTTTCACACCTTGATAATAATTCATCCATGCTATCCTAACAAAAAAGAAATTATGCTTCATGTTTTTATGATTTTAATAAAGTTCATTAACAATCTTCCCAATATAACTATTCTTATCCTCTTGTTGAAAAACCACATTATTTCTGTGAAATTCTTCAATAGATTTATCTTCTTTCCAAGGTAACTCCCAGAAGCTTGTGTTAGAGACTATAAATGAGTTTAGTACAATATTATCTTTGTTTACTTGTGGCTGTATTTTTTCTTTTATGACTTTTTGAAATTGAATTTTTGGGTCTGATAAACCTTTTGAGTTTCTTATTCCTTTTGGGTCAATGAAGGTTATGTATTGTTTGTCGTCTTTTAATATCCATAAGATAAAATCTGGATAAAAGTTATTAGCATCTACAAAAAAGCCAATTCCTTTTTTACTTTGATTTCTTAAAAGGAATACTTTTTTATCTTCATAAAATTTAGTATTTGCTTTGTAATGCACAATTAAATCATCCATAAACTCTCTTTCAGAAGCATCTAATGGTACAGGAGAAACTTGCATAGTGTCTTTGTATGATTGCCTGTCTAAATACAATAATGGTGTGTATAAATGCTTTGAATTATCGAAGGCAATAAAGTTTGTGCCTAATTGCTTAAAATCAGCAAAAGTTTTATTTTGAATTTCTTCAATTAGTTGCGCTATTCTTGTTTCAATAGTTTCATTTCTACCTTCAACATTTAGTTTTACTTCATATTCGTAAATGAAATTATCATCATTAGCATTTAAAATTCTAGTTTCAATATGCTCTGAATTGAATTTGTTTTTATGATAGTTATAGTATTTCTCAGTGTATTTTTTAAGTAGTGAAATAACCAAGTTTTCCCAAGTGGCTACTTGCGAAAAGGTGTTCATTTCTAATTCTTGATTGGGAATAAAAAGTGTGTACCAAGACTTTGCATTGATAATATTTTTCAACTCTTGTAATGAAATAGATAGGTTATTCCAATTTTTGTCAAACTTGTATTTCTCCATTTCAATAAATACATTCTTCCAATTCACAAATGCTAAATTGAATTCAGTTAAAAATCCATTATTTTTTGCAACAACAACAGAAGTGTTTTGATTGCCTAACACTTGAATTTTAGGGTACCAATCTAATTCAACTTTACTATGAGCAAACAGGTTATTATCTAATTGCAATTCTACATTTACCTTCTTCTTGAAATCTTCTTTTTCTTTTACTTGAACTATTTTTAAGTTGTTTTCTAGTAACTCCGTTTTTATTATGGTTGGAATTTTAATGGTGTGCCATTTAGAATCATTAGCTGGTAAGCCTTCTTGTTCTAAGAATTCTTTGAATTTCTCCATGTAATCAGCCTTAATACCAAATATGTTTAGCGTTTCCAATGGAGCAAGATATTTTCTCAACTCTTTCAAGTTAGTTGGCTTTTGATATTCATCTAAACCATCGCTGCGTTTCAGACTAAAATTATATCCTTTTAAACGCACGCCACGACCAAATAATTGAATAATTTGTGAACCTTCGCTTTTACCAATATTCATTAATCCCATGGAGCTTACGCGCCAACTGGACCAACCTTCAGTAAACTTCTTAGAACCAATTAAGAGATTAATTTTAGAATCTCTTTCGTTTATGTTTTTGAATAACGAAGTAGAAAAATCTTTGTCAGTACCCAATACTTTATTGTCCATTGCCAAACTATGAAGCTTTGCTTCATCACCTACATTGACTACGCCAAAATAATCAGCTTCTCCGATACGCAAACCTAATTCACCATTAGCACCTTTTAGATTGTCTAAATACAAGTTGGCTCCAATAACTTCTGAGTTGAAAACTCGTTTTATAATGTCTAAATAGATTTCCTCACCTGAAAGATTTAATTCTACTAAGTACGAAAATGAATTGTAGAAAATAGAGTTTCCTTTTTCGTCTAGTAAGCCAGCATTGTCGTTTAAAACCTCGTCAATATCTCTTGTAGCTGTTTCGGTTTCTCTGATAAACTTAGTTAAGAAATAAATAATTTCCAATACGTCAGAAGTGTCTACACCATTTTCTTTTCTTACTGCATTTACTTTTCCACCGACGAAAATCCACAACGGTTTTTCAAGTAAAAATGTTTGTGCTAGTTTTTCTTTATTTTGAAAGATTACTATTTGTTGGTAAAATGAAAGCAAGTTTGCCGTTAGGTATTTTCTAACAAACGATGTATTGCTATCATCATTTAGATTTAGAATTTTATAATCTTTACCATAACCATCATTGTAAAAGTACTTATAGGAATAATCGAAAATAATAGATTTGATGTATTCTTGTTCTAACTGCTTTTTGTTATTTCCAGAAGCAGCATTTATTGCTTGTCCGAAGGTAGCCGAATACTCAAAAGCAAAACCTGTTTCACTTAATTTATCACGCCATACTTTCCACTTCTCTCCACCTGTTCCTCTGTGTCCTTCGTCAATTAGAACTAAATTGCTTGTTTCAAAACTATCTACAGCAACTGTTTTATCGCCACTATCGTCTGAAAGTTTAGTAATTTCAATAATTTCAACTAAATCACCTGAAAATAAACTTCCACTAGATTTTGAGAATATTTCGGCAGTGATATTAGACAATTCAAATTCTTCCAAATGTTGGCTAGACAAACCTTCATTAGGCGTAATTAATAAAACCTTATTGTTATTTTTATAATGATACTTTTTAGCATAATGTAAATACTGCTTGATATTAATGTGCATCAATAAGGTTTTACCTGAACCTGTTGCATTCCAGAACGCAATTTTGTTTAAGTCTTTATTTGTAAAAGGTTCAACTACAATTTTGGTTGGGTTTAAAATCTTAGAATCAGGATCTAATAAATCATTAAATTTTTCAACAAATTGATTGAGTTCTCCCAGTAACTTGGTTCGATTACTAAAGTATTTATCCATGTAGATTTCTACGAAAAGCAAGGATAAATATTGAAAATATTTCCATTTTACTACTTCGGTTCTGTCTTGTGAAATTTCATGCGTGAAGCGAACAATATTTTCATCATACTCTTGAAGCATTTCTTTTGTTAGTTTTTCACTATCAAAAAGCCGATTGATTAAACTGTTTAAATATTTGGTATTTCCTTCTTCGTTGTATCCTTCTAAATGCGAGCTTTTTAAGTCTTGAGCTAATGCCTCAAAACCCAATACATTGAATTGAGATAGTAAATATTTGTTTAATACTAATTTGTTATGAAACGTAGCCATTATATATATTTTATAATCCAATTCTTTTTATCCAAACATCAAAAGGTTCTAGAGTAGTAATGTTTAAGTTTACAACATAATTAGCACCACTAACTACACCTAATATTTCGAAGCCTTGATTGTAATCAATATTATTCCAACTCTGCATACCAATTACTTTAACGATGATATGATAATCACAACCACTTGGTTTCATAGCATAAGCACCATAAGTAACATCTGCTTTAGGTCCAGACACATCAACTTTTATTGTTCGACCATTTATAGCTAACTTAAAATCATGATTACACGGTTGATGCCAAATATGATAATTATCTGGATTTTGATAATTATTGGGATATTTTAATTGCAGATAATCACTTACATGTTGTTCGACAATAATTCCTCTTATTTGACCAGCATCTCTTTTCTCACTTTCACCAACTTTTGTAAACATATGTGGTTTTCTCAATCTAACTTCTTCTACAGCGTTGTCAAAACAACTTTTTTTATAAGGAATTACCATTTTTTATTTTTTTAAAATTTATATATTTTCAAACATTTTATTAAAAAACTCTTCTTCGATAAGACGTATTTTCCATGTTTCTTCATCTTTCTTTAAATTTGCTAAGTTGTTGTCGCCATTTACATAAATAATATCAAACTCTCCATCTAATACTTTGATATCTAATTTTTCTACAAAACGGTTTAAATCCTCATTATTAGTTTTCTCTAAATTACGCCAAACGATTAATACCTTTTGATTTTTAGGATTTACTCCATTAATAATTTTAAAATCTCTAATTTTTTCAACTTTATTAATTTTTAATCCAATTAAGTAATTAAAAGTTTCTACTAAATCAACAGTTGTTGGGATTAACTCATTATTTTCAGTAACTTTTAATTGATAAGAAAATGGGTTTTTAAAACATTCTAAATCAAAAAGATGTTCTCTACTTTCAACATCTAACATATACTGAATTAAATATTCTTCTTTTACTTTATTGTTTAGTTCTAAAGTTGTTTGTTGTTCGGGAGAAGTATTTAATATTAAATTATTTAAAGTATCTTCATAATTTTCTAAGACAATGTATTTAAACATTCCGCCACCTTTCCAATTTACATCTTTTGAAATACCATTATGACTACCTTGTAATACTTTCTTCATACGAGTTAATGGATATTCTTCAAAATATTCTCCCATTTCAATTCCAATCCATTTTCTTCCAAGTTTATGAGCAACAGAAACCGTTGTACCACTACCTAAAAAATAATCCAATATATATTCACCTTTGTTTGAACTTATTTCAATAACTCTTTGAAGCAAAACTTCTGCATTTTCTGTAGAGAAACCGGTTGTATTTGAATAACCTGAAATATCTAACCAATTTGTGCCTAAAACTTTTTCATCTGTTGCTTTTACCAAATATTTTGGGTTTAAATTTAATCCATTACAACTAGGACAAGAAGATATTGCGCCTTCATAATGAATATATCCACAATCTTTACAATCAAGTCTAAGTTCTTTAATACTAATTTTTAGATCAATATTTTCTTGACTATATTTCCAATGTTTACCTTGTGGTGATTCTAAACTAATGCCAAAAAATACTTTTGGAGGACCTTGACCTTCTGAATCGTTCATATGCCTCCAAAAAGCTTCTCTTTCTTGTTTTAATTTAACAACTGGATTGACAAAAGTAAAGTCATTAGTCTTAGAATAAAGTGCTAGAGAATCAAATGAAAATGATAATGATTTAACATCACTATTGTTTTTGTTTTTAAAAATTCTATTGATTGAACATTGATTTCTAAAATTCTCAATACCAAAAACTGTATTTAAGCAAGACCTCATAAAATAATCGCCATGGTAGTCAGAACGTAAATTCATTAAGGCATCATTTGTCATTAAATTTTTCGAGAGTTCCAATCTATCTATTAATAATTGAACCCAAGATGAATTTAAAAAGTCTGTTTTATAAATGAATTCACCAGAATGTTCTAAATTAAATGGAGGGTCAATATATACTGATTTAACTTCTTCTTTAAATCTTTCCTGCAACAAACTTAATGCTTGAAAATTTTCGGAATTGATTAATAAACCATTTGTTTGCTCATCAATATTTTCAAACTCAGAAAGCAACCTGTCTTTTAAATCAAGCGATAAAAATTTTGTGTCAATTACAAGTGTTTGTTCAAACATAAGCTGTTCAACACTATTTATATCAATATTGAATAATGATTTCCATTCAGCTAGTTGTGATTTGTTTTCTAATATTTCAGGGTAATATTCTTCAGGTATTCTGTCCAGCGTAATGCAATAATTACTTGCAATAACAAACTTTTTCTTCAACCATAATTTCTTTTGGAAATTTTCTAATTGTTCCAGGAACAAAATGATTTTGTTGGCTACTTGTTTAAGTGCTTTTATTTTTGAGATTTGGCTGTTAAAGGCAATTTCGTTTTCGGTATTGATATCGTCTATATACAAGACTTCATTTTTGATATAAAAGTCCAGTTCACGGCGCAGGAAACCACCTAAATCTTTGTGAATGAAATAATCAAACGTATGTCGTGCTACAAAGCTGTAGAGGTGTTTGTCTAATAAGGTGCGTTGTTTGTTACTTTCGGTTGGTGCTAATGCAAATACATCTGCAAAGTCAACCGGCACATTAGCTTTAATAGCTTCAACCGCTTTTTTGGTTAATTCATCTTGCTTTATGGATTTTTTGTGTGGTTCGTAGGTGAAGTTAATTAACAAAGTGTTGCCATCAACTTCAACAGGCAACTCTTCAAAAATAGCGAAACGGCGTTCTTGGTCGTTTTGGGTTTTGTTATTGTTTTGCTCCGTACTAGCTTCTTTTAGTTGGAATTTTACTAATTTATCTCCGCCTAATTTAAACGCGTAGTTTTTTAAATATTCGGAAGTTTTAATATAGTATTGGTCGTGGTTCGCCCAATGTAATTTTACTTCTTCACCTTCATAAGGAATAGCATAGACATCTTTTTTGTAACGGCGTAACGAAATGAAATCACCACCTTCGTAATAGCGTTTGAAGAAATTAGCTAAATGCGAAAATACTTCTTGTTCTAAAGCATCAATTGAAACTGTTGCTTCTAACTTGGAACGAAGTTCTTTTACTTTTACATTAGTATCAATATCTACTGATAATTCTTTTAATTGTTTGATAGTTGCGTCTAAATCAGCTTGTATTTTACCATTGTCACCAGTATTGTTTTTAGCCAATAATTCTTTAACCTGTGTTGGTAATGAATTTTGAAGAAAATCATTAATAGCATCACGTTTTTGGTTCATGATACGGTAAATACCAAAATCAAGGTCGGCTTGATCTAGTTGGAATACTTCTGTTAATACTGCTTGTAATTTTTTGTAATTTGACATAATTGGTACTTTATATTAATTCCCATTCAATGGTGAATATCTCAGTTTCTGTTGTTGTTCTTTCTAATTTTTTCTCAGCATCTTCAATCATTTCGTCTCTTTCTGCTAAGATATTATCTTCGATGTCGAATATTTCTCTGCGGAGTTTCGATTTTTTACGGTCTAATACTCTGATTTTCTTTTGTATTTCGAGCAAGTCATCAGCATTAAGATTATCTGCTCTGGTTTCTCGTTCTAAATCTTTGATTTTCTTTTTAACTTCCCGAAGCTCTAATTCGCTGCTTTCTATTTTATCATTGGCCCATTTTTCAAACTTTTGAATTTCGAGTTGTAATAGTTTAGTGTCGGTATGTTTTAAAAAATCTAAATGTTTTTTCTTTTGCTCTTGATAGACTTTATCTACTTTGTTTCTGTTGAAATTGTTAAGGTCATCTTCTGTATTTCCATTCAACGTTAAAAGGAATTGACATAATTCATCTTTTAATGTTTCACCTGTTTCAGTTGCTCCAGCAAAAATGATTAAATCATTTTCTTCTACATTAGAATCGAGATTAAGATTAGCCACTTTTAGGAAACCTTTCTTTGAATTCAAATTCTCTAATTCTTGATATTTCATTCCGCAAGATGAGTAATCAAAATTTAGTTTTACAATTGGTGTTTCCAATTTCTTTGACTTTTCAATAGTATCCTGTGCCAGGAAATCTCCTAATCGATAATGCTTTGCATCTTCTCGTTTTTTATCTAAGGTATAAACACCAGTTTTTACTTGCTTTATTGGGCTTTTGTTGAGTAAAAATGACAATGTTTTATCATCAAAGTTTGCGTTTCCTTGTAGAATAAACTTGGTTATTTTCCATAACCATTGTTCGTATTTAGAAATGTATTTTTGAGTGTTTTCTAATGATGTTTTTAATTTGTTTACTACTTGTGCATCAAAGTTTTCAAATAGTTTGGATTGTGTTGATTTTAAATTGCTGTGAATTTGTTCTTCTAAATCTTTTTGTAAAGTATCAAAGGATTTTTTAATTTCTTCTTTGGTACGGCATTTTTTGTAGATTTCGATTAATCTTTTTTCAAAATCTACACCACTGCCAATAGTACCTAAAACTTCATCAGAAGAACCAAAAACACCATCAAACAAACTAAATTTTTCTTCAAGCAATTGAAATACTCTCTGGTCGGTTTCGTTTCTAGTATTTAAAAAATTAATAACAACAACATCATGTTCTTGACCGTAACGATGGCAACGACCAATACGCTGTTCGATACGTTGAGGGTTCCAAGGCAAATCATAATTTACAACCATAGAACAGAATTGCAAGTTGATACCTTCAGCTGCTGCTTCGGTAGCAATCATTAATTGACAATTATCTGATTTGAATTCGTCAACAATAGCATTTCGAATGTCAACATCTTTAGAACCTGAAATTTTATCAATGTTCTTTTTATCTGCTACCCATTTTTTATAAACTTCACTTGACTTATCATCGTTGTTTGAACCATTGAATAAAACAATTTTACCTTTGAAATGAGTTTTTTGAAGTATATCATTCAAGTAACGTTGCGTTCTTGTTGACTCTGTAAAAATAATTGCCTTTTGTGCTGCTCCAATTTCTTTGAGTTTTTCAAAACCTTTATCTAAAGAAAGTATCAGTTTGTCTCCTTTGGCATTGTGCTCAATCGAGTTGGCTAATGTTAGGTAATTTTCTAAATCTTGAATTTCTTTTCTAATATTTTCAACATCTTCTTTCGTTAGAGGATCATCTTCAATTGAATTATCATCATCTTCTTCCCATTCTTCAACGGATTCATCGTAAAGTTCATAATTCTCATCAATTTCGTCTTCCCAATCATTAAGTGAAATATCTCTACCTTCAATAACTTTATTTAATCTTTTAATCAAACTTTCTAAAGTTCCGGCAATAGCATAAGATGATGAAGCTAATAATTTCCTTAGCACTGACGTCATTAAATGCCTTTGCGCTTTTGGTAAACCATAAATTTCTTCGCGTTGAAGATATTCTGTCACTCTATCATACAATTCTTGTTCTTGAGCTGATGGTTCAAATGTTTCAGTAACGGGTATTCTATTTTTATAATTTATATATTCCGTTACTTGACTTCTTAATGTTCTGTGACATATAGAAGCTATTCGAGTTTTTAAATCTTCGAAATCAATTCCGCCTTCTTTACGAGTAAATTGTTTTCTGAAACTTTTAATATCTCCAAACACATTTTCATCAATAAAACTCACTAAACCATAAAGCTCTTCTAATTTGTTTTGAAGAGGAGTAGCTGTTAATAATACTTTCTTGAAAGGATGAATTGCATTTTGAATTTCTTTAGCAATTTTATTTCCAGAACGATACACATTTCTGATATAGTGTGCTTCATCTAAAACAACCAAATCCCATGAATTTAATTGAATGTATTCTGCTTTATTTCTAGCAAAATGATAAGAACATATTTGAATTTTAGCCGTGTTATCAAAAGGATTTTTACTTCCTGATTTTTGCTTTTTGTTAAATGATTTCGTCTCGATAACTTCTGAAGGTAAATAGAATTTATCTTCTAACTCGTTCATCCATTGTTTTCTTAAACTTGAAGGACAAATGATTAGTATTCTTTTTGAACCTTCTGCCCATTTTTGCGAAAGTAAAATTCCAGCTT
This sequence comes from Flavobacteriaceae bacterium UBA6231, assembly GCA_002441545.1. Taxonomy (GTDB): domain Bacteria; phylum Bacteroidota; class Bacteroidia; order Flavobacteriales; family Flavobacteriaceae; genus Yeosuana. The sequence continues at coordinate 16,259 of DJWL01000175.1, forward strand.
CAATAGTTTTACCTAAACCAACTTCATCAGCTAATATAGCACCTTTTGACAATGGAGATTTAAAGGCAAATAAAGCCGCTTCCACTTGGTGTGGGTTTAAATCAACTTTTGCGTCAAGCAGAGTTGCTCCAAATTTTTCAGCACTATCGGATTTGCATTTTTTGCTTAATTCGTAGGCGTAATACTTTGCTTGATGTGGTGTTAGGTTCATATTATAGAAAATCTATATCTGATTTTATTGTAATAAATTTTTAATTATTTCATAAAAAAATAGCAGCATTTATCTGTATGACTAATTTCTTACAGACAAATGCTGTGGCCTATTTTAATTTTAAAGCGTAAATATATAAAAAAGCAATGGAAAGAAAAAGGATGCAAATGAAAAGGATAGGCAGGATAACCAAAAAAAGGGAAAAAGAAATTTTAAAAAATAAAACTTTAAACTTTTGGATCTAAGTGGCTGTTTGGGTGCATATTGGTTTTAGTGTTTTACTACTTTGCTTTAGAAGTGTTTAGAGTAACCCGAAAAATAAAAATAGAAAAAATAAAAAATGTTTGTAGTGAAATTTGGTTATCCTGCCTATCCACTCAAAGCAATAAAAAAAGGTGCAAAATGCACCCTTTTTTGAAATCTTATAATTTGATGTTTTTTACTCTTTTTCAAGTTCTTTGTTTTTGATATCTACTTCTTCGTAACTAAGCTCTTTGACTGCGTAAACATAACCGGTTTTCTTGCTTATTTTTATGAAATTGTGTTTTTTTAATGCTTTTCCTAATTTGTTTATTGTTCCATCATTCAAGTTTAATTTTGTTCTGTCGGCAAGTTTGGCAGCTATTTGAGAAGCATTCAAAAATAGTGTTGCTTCTTCTTTTGGACAAGGCTCGAACCACGTTAATAATAATTCTTCTTCTGGACTGTGAAGTTGGTATTGTTCGTTATTGGCTGTTATGTTCTTGATTTCTTCCTGGTCAAACCAAAACCTAAAACCACTTTTGAATAGAAATAAAGCTTGTGAAAAAGCCATATTAATATCTACATCGTGTTGGTATTTTATGCCTTCTAGCTCAAAACAAAGAAACCTTCTGCTGCCTGTACTATCGTTTAGGAACTGAGCTGTGTTGACGCTTCCAGCAAATGATGCGCGTCTAGGCATTGTTTCGTTGTTGTGTCCGTAAGCTTTTCTCATTCTGATTTGGGTTTTTGTAATGATTTCTTTGAGTGATCCAATTTCAGAACGGTTTAGGTTTTCTAATTCGT
>DJWL01000074.1 GCA_002441545.1 Flavobacteriaceae bacterium UBA6231
ACTTGTTTTTTAACACAGTTCTTGGTTAGTTGCGTTTTTATTCATTTTTAAACTTTATTATTTCCTTTCCTTTTGGAATGACTCGATTTGACTCGATATAATCCTCAATATTGACCATTAATCGAGCAGTTTCTTCCGTAATTATATCCAACATCCAAATTATTACAGTATTTAAATTCAATTCCTTTTTGTCCAGATTCTTGAATTCTTTTTTGAATTTTTTGTTAAAGCCTAATGGAGCGAAAACTTCTATTTTTTCAATTCCCTGTTTTAGGTCAAATGAAGTACTAAATCCCACAATGCCCTTTGAGTAATGAATTAATTCCGACCTATATTGATTTAATTTGGAAACAAAAACACGGTCTAAATTATCTGTGGTTTTAGCAATTTCGGTTTCTTTAAATGCAAGTTGTGTTCTAGCGCTATTAGCAATGGATTGCCACTGGCTTTTTTTGTCATTAAATATGATAAATGAAATAAAGCAGCTTAAATAATCAAAAAAGGAAATCGTATTGAATATTATGCTATCAAATAAAAATTCCTGTCTAAGCGCAACACTCATGGCTGATCCATGTCCAAGATTTGAACTTTTTTTTCCTTGTCCAGATATATTTAGCTGAGATAGTAAGTCATAGTGAAAAAAAATACTTTCAAGTCTTAATGTTAAACTATTTCTCAAATCGAAGAATTAATCATTTTTTAAAGTCCCTGAAATTTTCCTGATGTAGTCTAAACCAATTTTTATAATCCAACCATTTATTTTATCCTTTTCCACAATCAATTGCTTGTAGGCTTTGGTATGGTCGTAATATTTGTTTTTTTCAAGTAATTTCATTGAAATGTACTACAATGCTAAGCTATGAACTTTTTTAATTGTTAATAGCAGACGTTAAACGAAGTTATACTTTTTTTCTGACAAAATAAAGTAAAATTTAAACCAACAGCATTACAAAAAGCTGTTAAATACTAACCGTAGGTTTTCAGCATCCAAACCAACAGATTCTTGTAATTCATCAATGCTGCCATGCTCAATAAATGTATCTGGGATTCCTAATAATTTTATGGGGTTGTTATAATTATTTTCAGAAGCAAATTCAAGAATAGCTGAACCAAAACCACCAGCTATAGCATTATCTTCCAATGTTATAATATAATTATATTTTTCAAAAATCTGATGTAATAATGCTTCGTCTAGAGGTTTTACAAAACGCATATCATAATGCGCAAAAGCAACATTATTTTCAATTTTTTTTATGGCTTCTTCAGCATTTTTTGAAATAGTTCCAATACTTAAAACGGCTATATTATTTCCTTGTTTAAGCTGAACACCTGTTCCCAATTTTATTTTTTCAAAAGGTTGTTTCCAGTTGATGGTTATACCTTTTCCACGAGGATATCTAATTGCTATAGGTTGTTCTAAACCAAGTTGTACCGTGTACATCATGTTACGCAATTCCATTTCATTTCTAGGAGCAAAAATGATAAGGTTTGGAATGCATCTTAAATAGGATAAATCAAAAACACCATGATGGGTAGCACCATCTTCACCAACCAATCCAGCACGATCTAAACAAAAAATAACAGGCAATTTTTGAAGTGCTACGTCATGAATAATTTGGTCATAAGCACGTTGTAAAAACGTGGAGTAAATGTTGCAAAACGGAATGAGTCCTTGTGTTGCCATACCAGCGGCAAGTGTTACAGCATGTTGTTCTGCTATACCAACATCAAAAGCACGCTCAGGAATTTGTTCCATCATATATTTTAATGAACTACCTGTTGGCATAGCGGGCGTAATACCCACAATATTTTTGTTTTCTTTAGCTAGTTCCACTAGGGTATGCCCAAAAACATCTTGATATTTTGGTGGTTGATTAGAAGTGGATTTTGTAATTAAATCACCCGTTTCTGCATCAAATTTTCCAGGAGCATGATATTTTACTTGATCTTCTTCAGCTTGCCTGAGTCCTTTACCTTTGGTAGTGATGACATGTAAAAATTTTGGCCCTTTAACTGTTTTTAGTCTTTCTAATTCTGAAATTATTTTATGAATATCATGGCCATCAATAGGTCCAGAATAATCAAAATTCAAAGCTTCAAAAATATTATCCTGCTTTTGAGTTCCTTTTTTAACATGGGTTAAATATTGTTTTAAAGCACCAACACTTGGGTCAATACCTATGGCATTATCATTTAAAATAACTAATAAGTTGGCATTGGTTACACCAGCATGATTCAAACCTTCAAAAGCCATTCCACTAGCTATGGAAGCATCACCAATAACCGCTATATGGTATTTTTCAAAATCTCCATGAAGTTGAGAAGCAATGGCCATTCCTAAAGCTGCCGAAATTGATGTTGAAGCATGACCTACACCAAAACTATCATAAACGCTTTCATCTTTTTTAGGAAATCCACTTAAGCCACCTATTTGTCTGTTGGTATGAAAATCATCGCGTCTGCCAGTTAAAATTTTGTGTACGTAAGCTTGATGACCAACATCCCAGATTAATAAATCTTCAGGAGTATTAAATACATAATGTAATGCAATTGTAAGCTCAACTACACCTAAGCTTGCTCCTAAATGGCCTTCTTTAGTCGCGACTATATTGATGATAAATTCCCGTAATTCTTTGGCGAGCTGAGGTAATTCACCTTGAGAAAGGTGACTTAAATCTGCGGGAGAATTTATGTTGGATAAAATTTTTTTCATCAGGATACAAATGTACCATTTGAAATGTCATAAACAAAAGCTAAATATCTAACTGATTTAACTTTTTTAAATAAAATGATATTGAATAAAATTAGCATTACATCTGACAAAAAAAGAATAGATATTATCAGATGAAATTGTATTTTTGAAAACATAGTTACTTTCAATTGTTAATTTATAAACTTTGGTTTTAATTTAGAAATGCTAAATCCATTTGATGATACTTATTTTATGAAAAAAGCACTTTTAGAAGCTGAAAGAGCTTTTGAAAAAGGGGAAATTCCTGTTGGTGCTGTTATAGTCATTGAAAATAGAATCATAGCCAAAGGGCATAATTTAACAGAAACCCTTAATGATGTAACAGCGCATGCCGAAATGCAAGCAATTACAGCTGCAGCAAACTTTTTAGGTGGTAAATATCTTCAAAACTGCACACTTTATGTCACTTTAGAACCTTGCCAAATGTGTGCTGGTGCTTTATATTGGAGCCAGATATCAAATATTGTGTATGGAGCCAGAGATTTAGATCGAGGTTGTATCAATTTAAAAACCAAGTTGCATCCTAAAACATTAATAAAAGGAGGTATTATGGAAGAAGAAGCTGCAGATTTATTGAAACGTTTTTTTATACAAAGGAGAAATTTGAACTAATCTCTTTTATCGCCTTCCCTTTCTCTCATTTTATCTAAATTTTCTTTGGTAAGCAAGTAGTCTTTTACATCTTTACCTCTCCAACGGTGGTATGAAAACAAAGGGAAGACTATAAAAAACATACCAAGTACACCAAAACCAATTAGTTTTTCTGAGTACTCAAGGTTTAAAACGTATCCACTTATGATGCAACCAATAGATACCAAAAAGAAAAACCAAATGAAATATTTCATGTTATTTTGTAAAGTTAATTAACTGCCTTCTGTATGCGGTTAAAAGTTTAGATTTAGAAATAAATCCAATATAAACACCTTCTTTAACAACTGGTAAGTTCCAAGCACTACTGTCTTGGAATTTTCTCATAATATCGGTCATTTTATCTTTGTCAAAATCAATAATTTCTGGAGCAGGTAGCATAATGTCACGAGCTCGAATTTCTCCATATAAATCTTGATCAAACATGATAGGTCTTAAATCGTCTAATAGAATGATGCCAACTAACTCACGAGTTTTTGCATCAATAACAGGAAAAATATTTCTGTTAGATTGAATAACAGCCGTATTAACTATTTCACCTAAGTTCATATTAGAAGTGATGCTTACAAAATTGGTTTCTATAACTTTATCAATATCCATTAATGTAAGCACTGCATGATCTTTGTCATGGGTTATTAACTCCCCTTTTCTGCCAAGTTGCATGTTGTATACAGAATGAGGGCTGAAACGTTTTGTGACACCAAATGAAATGATTGCTGTAATCATTAAAGGAATAAATAACTCATAACCACCGGTTAATTCCGCAATTAAAAAAATAGCGGTTAAAGGAGCGTGTAATACACCAGCCATAAGACCAGCCATACCAACAAGTGTAAAATTAGTTTCAGAAACAGGGTGGTTGTTTACCAAGCCACTATTGTTAATTATTTTTGCTGTACAATTACCCATGATGCTTCCCATAAAAAGTGTTGGAGCAAAAATACCACCAACTCCTCCAGCGCCAAAAGTTAAAGCGCTTGCAATGATTTTGAAAAAAACCAAACCAGCTAACAATAAGATAACAACCCAAACATTAGATAAATCCATATTTAAAAAATTGTTTTCTAATGCTTTTTCAGGATGACCAGCAATAAGTTTATTAATCACGTCAAAACCTTCACCGAAAAGAGGTGGAATTAAATATACCAAAATACCTATGGCAATACCACCCAAAAGCAGTTTTTTTATTGGTGAATCTATTTTATCAAATAGTTTTTGAATCCTTTCATAGGCCTGGGTAAAGTATATGGAAGTAAAAGCAGCAAACAAACCTAACATCATATAAAAGGGTGCGTCGGAAATAAAGAATTTATCTTCTATTGTAAAAGGCAGCAAAACATCATCTCCAAAGAAAAAATACGATGTTAAAATAGCTGAAAGGGAAGCTAATAAAAGGGGTAACATGGATACAAGTGTTAAATCTAAACTAAACACTTCTATAGCAAAAATAATAGCAGCAATAGGAGCTTTAAAAATGGATGATAAGGCACCAGCAGCAGCACAACCAATTAATAAAGTTCTGGTAGTTTGGTTCATGTGAAACATCCTTGCAATGTTAGAACCAATAGCAGCTCCCGTTGCAACAGTTGGCCCTTCAAGTCCTACAGAACCACCAAACCCAACAGTTAAAGGGGCGGTAAAAATAGAACCAAACATTTGGTATTGTTTTATAATACCTTTGCGTTTAGAGATAGCATAAAGTGTCGTAGGAATACCGTGGCTAACTTTGTTTCGTATGATATATTTAATAATTAAATAAACCAGCGTTAAACCAATAATTGGAAATAAAAAATAAAACGCGTGATGGTAATATTTTACAACTTTTCCTTCTAAAACATGTTGAATAAAATGTGTCAAGTTTTTTAAAACTACAGCGCCCAAACCCGAAACAAATCCAATAACAATACTAAGTATATAAACAAATTGTCTATGAGAAATATGTTTTGCTCTCCAAATTAATATTTTTTTTAAAAAGGTTTCTTGTGGCATAATTATAAAATTACTAAAAAATCCTGCTTTTTGCAGGATTTGGTTTTAGGATTTAATATTAAGCTTTAAACTTAATTCTTCAAGTTGTTTGTCGTCTATAGGTGCAGGAGCATCAATCATAACATCACGTCCTGAATTATTCTTTGGGAAGGCAATAAAATCGCGAATAATTTCTTGTCCTGCTAATATGGCTACTAATCTATCTAAACCAAAAGCCAATCCACCGTGTGGTGGTGCACCATATTGAAACGCATCCATTAAGAAACCAAATTGGGCTTTTGCCTCTTCAGGGGTGAAACCTAAATAATCAAACATTAAGGATTGTGTTTTTTTATCATGAATTCTTATTGAACCACCACCAATTTCGTTGCCATTCAAAACTAAATCATACGCATTGGCTTTAACGTCACCTGGATTTGTTGCAAGTAACTCTAATTGTCCAGGTTTTGGAGAGGTAAATGGATGGTGCATGGCGTGGTAACGCTTGGTATCTTCATCCCACTCTAAAAGGGGGAAATCAATCACCCAAAGTGGAGCAAATTCATTTGGTTTACGTAAACCTAAACGTGTTGCAAGCTCCATTCTTAAAGCACTTAATTGGCCTCTTACTTTGTTTGCTTCTCCAGAAAGAATACAAATTAAATCACCAGCTTTTGCTCCTGTTATTTCTGCCCATTTTGCTAAATCTGATTCGTCATAAAATTTATCTACTGATGATTTATAAGTGCCGTCTTCATTACAACGACAATAAACCATTCCTAAAGCACCAATTTGCGGACGTTTTAACCAATCAATTAATTGATCAATTTCTTTTCTTGTAAAATTATTGCCACCTGGAACCGCAATACCTACAACCAACTCTGCAGTATTGAAAACGCCAAAATCTTTATGTTGAGTCACGCTATTTAATTCTCCAAACTGCATTCCAAAACGAATGTCTGGTTTGTCATTTCCATATAATCTCATGGCGTCATCATAGAGCATTCTTGGAAATTTTTCTATTTCAACACCATTGATTTCTTTAAGTAAGTGACGTGTTAAACCTTCAAAAGCATTTAATATGTCTTCTTGCTCAACAAATGCCATTTCACAGTCTATTTGAGTAAATTCAGGTTGTCTGTCTGCCCGTAAATCTTCGTCCCTAAAACATTTTACAATTTGAAAGTACTTATCCATGCCACCAACCATAAGCAATTGTTTGAAGGTTTGAGGGGATTGTGGAAGCGCATAAAATTGTCCTGCATTCATTCTACTTGGAACCACAAAATCACGTGCTCCTTCAGGTGTAGATTTGATTAAATAAGGTGTTTCAACTTCAATAAATCCTTCTTTAGATAAATAATTTCTAACGGCTTGAGCCACTTTATGTCTAAAAATCAAACTGTTTTTTACTGGATTACGGCGGATATCTAAATAACGGAATTTCATACGTAACTCTTCACCACCATCAGTATCATCTTCAATAGTAAAAGGAGGAAGCAAGGCTTTATTTAGCACCGTTAATTCTGAAACTAAAATTTCAATATTACCAGTTGAAAGGTTAGGATTTTTTGAAGTACGTTCAATGACAGTTCCTTTCACTTGAATTACAAATTCTCTGCCAAGAGTTTTGGCTTCTTGAATGATATTTTTTGAAGTACGTTCTTCATCAAAAATAAGTTGAGTAATCCCGTAACGATCGCGAAGATCTACCCAAATCATGAATCCTTTATCACGTGATTTTTGTACCCAACCGGCAAGTACAACCTCTTTATTTATATGTGATGCGTTTAATTCACCACAATTATGACTTCTGTACATATTAAGAAATTTGTAAATCTTTTATCAGCTGATAAAATTAGATGTTAAATAAAATGCAAATTTAGGAAGATATCTTTTTAAAAGACTATCATTTCCAGTATAAATTATTAGTGTTAGATTTTTTTTTTAAAAACAAAAAATTAACAAATACTACTATATTAATTTAACTTTTTAACTTTAAAATTGTTGAAACTGCAAAAAAAATGTAAATTGCGCCAATATATTTTTTAACAATATATTGTTAATTTAATCCAATGAATTATGAAAAAAACTTTACAAATTAAAATTTATTTGTTTTTACTACTATTGTTTCCTGTAGTAATTTTTGCTCAAGAGACCATAACAGGTACCGTTACAGAGACTGGTTCTCAAGACCCTATTCCAGGAGCTAATGTGATAGTTAAAGGAACAACAACAGGAACAATAACTGATTTTGACGGTAATTTTAGTTTAAATGTAGCTAGCCTGCCTGTAACCATTGTTGTGTCTTCTTTGGGATACAATACACAGGAAGTAAAGGTTAATTCAGAACAAAAAGTCATGGTTTCGCTAACTGAGGGAGTGGCTCTAGATGAAGTGATGCTTATTGGTACAAGAAACCCAAATCGTTCATCAACAGATACTGCTGTGCCGGTTGATGTTATTGATGTAAAAGAATTGGTTACTGCAGGACCGCAAGTGAATTTAAACCAGATTTTAAATTATGTAGCTCCATCATTTACATCAAATACACAGACCATTTCTGATGGTACAGACCATATTGACCCTGCTTCGTTAAGAGGTTTGGGACCTGATCAAGTTTTAGTATTAATTAATGGAAAGAGAAGACATAATTCTTCTTTAGTAAATGTTAATGGGACTTTTGGTCGTGGAAGTGTTGGAACCGATTTAAATGCAATTCCAGCCGCTTCTATTGCACGTATTGAGGTTTTGAGAGATGGAGCAGCTGCACAGTATGGTTCTGACGCCATAGCAGGAGTTCTTAATATTGTGCTTAAGAAAAATACCAACGAGTTAAATTTAAACATTACTACCGGGGCTAACTTTACAAAAAATGCAAATGATCAAACAGGTGGTGTTGATGGTGAAACCACTAATGTTAGTGCCAACTATGGGTTAAATCTTGGAGACAAAGGAGGATATATAAACTTTACTGGTGATTTTGATGTGAGAGAAGATTATAGCAGAATGAAAGAATGGGGAGGAGATATTTTTAATCTTTATAATACTGTTGAACGTTTTGCAAATAATGACGACTATGATTTATCATTGTTATTAGATGATGATGTAGCTGATGTTATTAAATATGGTAATCAGGCTGGGCTAGGTTTAAGTCCAACAGCTACGAAGGCAGAGTTACAAGGAATTTTATCTGCAAAAAATAATGAAGCTGAATTGTCGGCTAGAGGTTTAAAACGAAGTGATTTTAATATGAGAGTTGGGCAATCTTCTTTACGTGGAGGTCGTTTCTTTGCAAATTTTTCTCTTCCTTTAGATGATAATGATACTGAACTCTATTCATTTGCTGGTATAAGTTCAAGAACTGGAAATTCTGCTGGATTTTACAGACAACCTTATGAAAGCAGAACGTATTCACCTGCCTATATGAATGGATTTTTACCTGAAATAAATTCAAATATTTCTGATAAATCTTTTGCGATAGGTATTAAAGGTAAAATTAATGAATGGGATGTTGATTTTAGCAATACTTGGGGTAAAAATGCTTTTATGTATACTATTGGAAATACTTTTAATGCTTCTATGCAAAAAGCGTCTCCAACACTTTTTGATGCAGGTGGATTTTCATTTGCACAAAATACAACCAATTTAGATATTAGTAAATTTTATGATGATGTTTTAGCGGGTACAAATGTTGCTTTTGGTGCTGAGTATCGTGTTGAAACTTATGATATTATAGCCGGTGAATTAGGGTCTTACGCACAATATACTGCTGATGGACAAGTAATTACTTTAGCTTCACAAACCCCTTCATTAGACTTTTTTGGAGCCAAAAGACCAGGAGGCTCTCAAGTATTTCCTGGATTTAGTCCCGCAAACGAATTGTCTCGTGGAAGGAGTAGTGTTGCAGGTTATTTTGATTTAGAAGCAGATGTTACTGAAAATATTTTGTTAAGTGGAGCATTGCGTTATGAAGATTATTCTGATTTTGGATCTACTCTAAATGTTAAAATTGCTACTAGAATTAAAGCTGGTGAAAACACTAATTTAAGAGCTGCATTTAATACAGGATTTAGAGCACCGTCTTTACATCAGTTAAACTTCAATTCAACGTCTACAATTTTTGATAACTTAGGAAATCCACAAGAAGTTGGAACTTTTGCGAACGATAGTAGAGCGGCACAATTGTTAGGCATTCCACAATTGAAAGAAGAAACGTCTTCAAGTATTAGTTTAGGATTTACTTCTAAATTGCCTGATGCTCACTTAACATTTACAGTTGATGGGTATTGGGTAGGTATTAATGATAGAGTTGTATATACAGGACAGTTTGGAATTAGCGATACTGATACAAATCCTGATAATGATACAGGTTCTGAGTTAGATTTATTATTAAAACAAGCTAATGCTTCTGCAGCATCCTTTTTTGCAAATGCTATTGATACAGAATCAAAAGGATTGGATATTGTGATTACCCATGATGCTAGAATAGGCAGTTCCGCAAAATTAAAAAGTGATTTATCAGGAACGTTTTCAAAAACGAAAAAAGTGGGTGGAATAAAAGCTTCAAAAGTATTAAAAGATGCTGGTCTAGTTGGAACATATTTTCCTGAAGATAGCCGTGTATATTTAGAAGAGGCTGTACCAAGAAGTAAAATTAATTTATCAAACAGCTATACAACAGACAAGTTTAATATTTTTTTAAGAAATGTTTGGTTTGGAGAAGTAACTGAAGCTACCACAACAGTAGCTAACCAACAAGTCTTTGGATCTAAATTAGTAACTGATTTATCTTTTGGGTATAAAGTTGCAGAAAGCACAACAATTACAATAGGGGCAAATAATTTATTTGATATTTATCCTGATAGAGCTGAAGATAAATATAATAACCGTAGTGATGGTCGTTTTGATTGGTCAAGAAGAGCACAACAATTTGGAATTGGAGGTCGTTTCCTTTTTGCTAGATTAAGTTTTACTCTTAAATAATAAGATTATTTATAAATTAAAAAGCCTCAACAAAATGTTGAGGCTTTTTGCATATAAATAATTTTGGCTTATTACGAAGTAATAGAGTCTCTTTTAGCTGCAACTCTATCTATATACAACCACATTTTATATCTAGTTACTAAGTAAAATAATATAGGAACCACTACTAGAGTTAAAAAAGTAGCTACAAAAAGGCCATAAATAACGGTCCAAGCTAGTGGCCCCCAGAAAATAACGTTATCTCCACCCATATAAATGTTAGCATCAAAATCACTAAAAAAGGTAAAGAAATTAATATTTAAACCAATAGCAAGTGGTATTAAACCTAAAATAGTGGTTATGGCTGTTAATAATACAGGTCTTAAACGTGCTTTTCCGGCTTTAACAATAGCCTCAAAAAGTTCTTCTTTACTTATATATTGATTGTCTTCCAAATCATGTTCAATCTTTTTTCGGTCAATTAATAATTGGGTGTAATCTAAAAGTACCACGCCATTATTTACTACAATACCAGCAAGCGATATAATACCCATCATGGTCATCATGATTACAAAAGGACTACCTGTAATAACCATACCACCAAATACTCCAATAAAACTTAAGAAAACGGCCAGCATGATAATGCCTGGTTTTGAAACCGAATTAAACTGGAATATTAAAATAAAGAAAATAAGTCCTAAACCTATAAAGAACGCACTCATTAAAAAAGCCATTTGTTTATTCTGCTCCTCAATTTGACCTGTATAATCAATTTTTATATTATCAGGTTTTTCATTAAAGGATTGCATTTCATGTTGAATTTTAGAAACGATGGCTCCTGCGTCTGTAAACCCAGGTGATAATGCGGAATATAAGGTTACTACACGCTTCACATCTCTATGTTTTATGGCGCTAAAACCAGACGTGTTATTTTGCTTTGCTACGGCAGATACAGGAATTTCTTTTATCTGGCCCGAAGCCATATCTCTAAAAGTTATTTTCTGGTTAAAAATAGCACTTGTATTATACCTGTTTTCTTCATTAAACCGGACATAAATGTCATAATCGTCTCCATGTTCTTTATAAACACCAGCTTTAGCTCCAAAAATAGAATTGCGTAATTGTTGTCCTACTTGTCCTGACGAAACGCCTAACTCACCTGCTTTTTTTCTATCCACATGTACTTGCATAGCAGGTTTTGATTTATTGACATCAATTTTTAGTTCGTCAATCCCTTGAATATTTTTGGTATTTAAGAAGTTTCTCATTTTTTCTGCTGTATTTATCAATTCAGCATAATCATCACCTTCTAACTCAATATTTATGGGATAACCTGCTGGTGGACCTGCGGCATCTTTTTCAACAGAAATTGCAACACCAGGATATATGTCTTTGAGATCTTCTTGAACTTTTTTAAGAAGTTCTTTACTGTCTGCACCTCTTCTATATTTAAACTCGCGCATGGTAGCAGTAATTTTTCCACGATGTGGCATTTCAGCAGCAGAACCTCCATCAGTTTGTGGATTACCTGCACCTTCACCAACTTGAGAAACAGCGCTTTCAGTTAAAAAATTATAATCACCATCCATAAAAATGGGGTCGTTAATTATTTTATAAACACGGTTTTCAATGTCTTTAGTTATGGCATTGGTTTTTTTAATATCAGTACCTTCAGGATATTCTATATATACTATAATTTGATTGGGTGTATTGTCTGGAAAAAATTCCACTTTAGTTCTTTGACTACCAATAGAGGCACCAAACCCAGCAAATGCTATAATAAGCAACAAGAATGTGCCAATGATGATAAAAATAGGTCTCTTGCCTTTTAATGCAGCGCGAAGCGTACGTTCATATAAAAGTTCATAACGTGGTAAAATGTCATTTTGAAAGTGATTTGACCATTTTCTTAAGAACAATCGGTAAACCCATAACAATATGGATGTTATAACCATAAGTGTTCCTAAACCTCTATAGCTACCACCAAAGATAAAAATGAGAATTCCAATGATGGCTATAGTTCCAGAGAGTTTAATAATTTGTTTTAATGGTAAGTTTTTGTCTTCTGTAGTCATAAACTGGGATACCATTACAGAGTTAAAGAAAATAGCAACAAATAATGATGAACCTAATACCACGGATAGAGTTATTGGGAAATATTTCATGAATTCTCCCATGATTCCTGGCCACATTCCCAAAGGAATAAATGCTGCAACCGTTGTAGCTGTAGAAATGATGATTGGAAAAGCAATTTCACCAATTCCTTTTTTAGCTGCTTCGTTTCTGCTTAATCCTTCTTCATTCATTAATCGGTATACGTTTTCAACCACCACGATACCGTTGTCAACAAGCATTCCCAGTCCCATAATCAACCCAAATAAAATCATGGTATTCATGGTGTAACCTAAAAGATTTAATATCATGAGCGACATAAACATGGACATTGGAATGGCAAACCCAACGAACAAGGCATTTTTAAATCCTAAAAAGAACATTAATACGGTTACTACTAGAATAATTCCAAAAAAGATGTTGTTAACCAAGTCATCTACTTGCCCAATAGTTTGTGAAGATTGGTCATTGGCAATGGTCACTTTTAAATCTGGTGGGAATACATTGGCAACAGCATTATCAACAATAGCTTGAATCTGCTCAGCAGCAGCAACCATGTTTTTTCCAGAACGTTTTTTAACATCTAACATTACAACAGGTTTACCAAACTCTCTTGCGTATGTTGTTTTGTCTTCATCTTTAAATGAAACTGTTGCTATATCTTTTAAATAAATAGGGTTGTTGTGCTCAGATTTTACAACAAAGTTTTCTAAGTCACTAGGCTTGTCTATTTCACCAATAATTCTGATGGTACGGCGTTGTCCGCTGGTGATTAAGTTACCAGCAGACATGGTCATGTTTTCACCATTTATGGTGTTTATTATATCATTAAAGCTAACTTGAGCAGCCATCATTTTATATATATCTACAGCTACTTCAACTTCTTTGTCTTGAGCACCACGTATATCTACCTGTTTAATTTCTTGCAAACTTTCAATTTCATCTTCAAGATATTCTCCATATTCTTTTAATTTCTCAATTGGATAATCTCCATAGATATTAATGTTTAGAATAGGCATTTCTTCAGAGAGACTTAAATCAAAAACATTAGGTTCTACTTTTGCACCATTAAAAGTCGGCCAATCTTCACCCGAGGTCTCTGAATCTACTTCATCTTTAACTTTTTGCTTTGCAGCTTCAACAGAAATATTTTCATCAAACTCAACAATAATAATAGAGTAATCTTCTTGTGAGGTTGAGGTTATTTCAACTACATTACTTACTGTTTTTAATTTGTCCTCAATTGGATCAGTAATTAGTTTTTCAATATCTTCAGCTGTATTTCCAGGGTATATTGAACTAATATAAATTTTGGTTTCTTTTACCTCAGGAAAACTTTCACGAGGCATGCTATAATAAGCTCCAGCACCAAGAATAAGTATCAGGGTAATTAAAACATACATAGTTGTTTTATTATTGATGGCCCATGATGATAATCCAAACTCCTTATGAGCTTCTTTTTTCTTTTTAGTCATTTTTAAAAACTTTATAGGTTTGAATTATTGCTGTTTATCAACAACTAGGATTTTTATTTCTTGTCCATCTTTAACGCTACGAGCACCTTCATCAATGATCTCATCTTCATGTACTAAACCAGAAAGAATTTCAATATAATCACCTTGTGTTTTACCTGTTTCAATAATGACTTGCTTTGCAATTCCTTTGTCTCCATTTTTATTTGTAATGGTATAAACATATTGTTCGCCTTCCGCATTTTCAGAAATGATACTTTGTGGAATTAATATGGCTTTATTGTTATTGTAATCGTTAATTTTTAGTTTAGCAGTAAGATTGGGTTTTATATTTCCATCATAATTAGGGATAGCGACCTCAACTTTAAAAGTTCTGTTAGCTGGATTAATAAAATTGCCTGCTTGACGCACTTTTGAATCAATAGTTTTTCCTAAGATTGGAAATTCAACCATAACTTCTTTTCCTGAAGTCACATCAGAAATATAGCGTTCTGGAACATCAGCTTCAATATACATGTCTTTTAGGTTAACAATTCTAAATAATTGTGATTGACCTGGCGCAACTACACTACCTTGATCTGTAATTACATCATCAATGCTTCCTGAAAAAGGGGCTCTAACTACCGTTTTTTCAATTTGCTGGTTTAATTGTTTAATGGCTCTTGATTGTGCTTCGTATGATGATTTTGCTTGTAAATATTGAATTTCACTACCAATTTTTTGATTCCAAAGGCGTTCTTGACGGTCAAAAGTTGTTTTGGCTAAATCGGCTTGGATTTGTAATTGTGCTAATTGTTGGCTTAAGCCTCCGTCATCAATTTTTGCTAAAATTTGACCTTTGCTTACAAGTTGCCCTTCTTTAACATATACTTGAGTTAGAACACCCGAAAATTCTGGATATATAATTAAATTTTGTTTGGTGCTAACATTTCCTTGTAGTTCTAAATAATGAGTAAAAGCAACTTCTTTTGCTGAAAACGTAGTAACTAATGGCACTTTTTCTAGAGGGTCTAATTCTTTAATTTTTGCATCCAATTGTTTTAATTCTGAACTAATAAGTTGCTGCTGCTCATCTAATAGATTTTTCTTTGCTCTAATTTTTTCTAAATTATTGGTAGCAATAACTTCTTCTACAGATTGTTTTTTCTCGCTATTGCATGATGTCAATATAAATGCAAAGGCTATAATTGATATAATATATTTCATAATATTGATTGATTGATTTATTGATTGTTGATTGTGTTTAATACGGTTTCTAATTCAGCTTTTTTATTAATTACATCAAGCATAGCTTGTAAATATTCTTGTTGTGCTGTATATAATTGTGTTTGCGCTTGTCTTAAATCAAAACTAGAAGCAATTCCCTCAAAAAATTTGACTTGATTTTTTTGCTCAATACGTTCAGCAAGCTGAAGGTTTTGTTTTTTATTATCATAATCTTCAACCGAGAATTGATAGTCACTTTTCGCTGAAGCAATTTGAAGTTGTAATTTTTGTTCAGTTTCAATTAAATCATCTTCAGATTTTGATAAATTTATTTTTGCTCTTTGCGTGGCAGCACTTCTTCCTAAAGAACTAAAAATGGGGATATTCATGTTTACACCAAATAATGAAGAACCAAACCATTGCTGGCTTTTTTTAGCAAACTCAAATGAATTACCAAAGCCTGAATAGCCACCATTTAGGAAAGCGTTCAAGGTTGGTAAAGCTTTACTTTTTTCTAGTTTAAGTAATAGTTCTTTTGATTTTTTGTCGTTTTCTGCGATGAGATAATCAATGTTGTTTTCAATATTGGATTCTTTCTCAAGCAATTCAAGCGATATATTTTGTAGCGTTAAATTTTCAAGACTATCAGTAAGTTTAGTGTTTTTATAAACATCAAGCCCCATAGTTATGTTAAGCATTTGATAGGCTAATGTTTTTAAACGCATAACATTTTTTAGAGAACTTTCAACACTAGAAAAGGTGATTTGCATTTGCTCCACACTTTCTTCTTCTTCTAAACCATTTTCATAAATTTTGGTTAATTCGAATAAGTTCTTTTCTAGAACAGCTTTATTGCGTTCTAATATTTGAACACTTTGTTCAGCAAGTAATACATTTCCGTAGGCATTTATAACAGCTTTTCTAACTTCTAAATCGGTTTTTGTTTTTGCGTTTTCTGAAATTTCTAAATATACTTTTGCCGATTGTAATCCAACTAAATACGAGCCATCAAATATTTTTTGATTTAAAGTAGCAGTTGCAGAAATATTTTGTTTGGTTCCAAAAGTAACTTCAGCAAATTCTCCTGGATTTCCACCAAAAAATTCAGCAGGAATTAAAGATACTTGTTGCTTTAAAAAGTTTTGATAATCTATTGAAGCGCTTATTTGTGGTAATCCGGTTGAAATAGTTTCCCATTTTTGTTTTTTTGCTGCTTCAATATCTCGTTGTGCATTTTTAGCCGTTCTGTTATGCTCTAAAGCATAGTCTATTGCTTGCTGTAAACTAAAACTCTGTGTTTTTTCTTGTGAAAACATTAGAGTCGTGCATAAAAAAAGTAAAATCAATAGTCTTTTATTTGTCATGTTTTATGATTGATTGTTGATGAATTTGTGTAATGTTAATAATCCTTTTTCTGTACAAATACCTCTTAAATGATATTCTAAATAATATTCCATAAGCGTATTCATTGAGAAATTATTTAAAGGGAATACCTCTCTATCTTTTAAAACCACCATACAGTTAAAATATATTCTTGAGATAAATTCTATATTAATATTTGACCTGTATAAACCTTGCTCAACACCTCTTGTAAGATTATCTTTTACGCACTCTTGCATGACTTCAAATTGTTTCTTTTTAAGTGTGTTAAATATTTTAGGGTAGTATTTTTGTAATTGATATTGAGGGGATGATTTTTCGTCTTTTAAATGTTCCAGAACAAATTGTTTAATGTCATAGATCTCTTCAATAGGATTCTTTTTTAAAGCGCATATACCACTGATGCCACAAGAAATATTTTCAAAAACATACAAACTTACTGCTTCAACAAGAGATGTTTTGTTTTCAAAATGCTGATAAATTGTCTTTTTTGATATTCCTAAATGATTTGAAATATCATCCATAGTGATGCTTTTAAACCCATAGTTTAAAAACAATTCCGCTGCGTTACTTAATATTTTTTCTCTCATAATGGGTGCAAATATACGATAGGAAACTTTAAAAACAAAAAAAGTTTCCAAAGTATTAATAATTTTTTAACATATAATTTACATTGAGACTTTTAAATAAGATGAATTGCTTTATTTTTGTTTTATGCTATCAATAGAAACATACCAACAAAAGTTTGTTGAATATCTTGAAGAATATTCCATTATTAAAGAGCCTAAAAATCTTTATGAGCCTATTCAATATATATTAAAATTAGGAGGTAAGCGCCTACGTCCTGTTTTAACGTTAATGACTTCTGAAATTTTTAATAGTGACTATAAAAAGAGTTTAAATGCGGCTCTTAGTATTGAGGTATTTCATAATTTTTCTTTAGTACATGATGATATTATGGATGACGCGCCTTTGAGAAGAGGTAACCAAACAGTTCATGAAAAATGGGATGTAAATACTGGTATTCTTTCAGGCGATGCTATGCTAATCATGGCGTATCAATTATTTGAAAGCTATAATGATAAAATCTTTAGGGCTTTGGCAGGATTGTTCAGTAAAACAGCTTTAGAAGTTTGTGAAGGACAGCAGTACGACGTTGATTTTGAAACCAAAAGTGATGTTACTATTTCTGAATACTTAAAAATGATTGAATATAAAACGGCTGTTTTAATTGGAGCCGCCATGAAAATGGGAGCGATTGTTGCAGAGGTTTCTGCTTCAGACCAGGATAGTATTTACGATTTTGGAAAAAATTTAGGAATAGCTTTTCAATTGCAAGATGATTATTTAGATGCTTTTGGAGACCCCAAAACCTTTGGAAAGCAAATAGGCGGTGATATTATTGAAAACAAAAAAACGATTTTATACATCAATGCATTAAATGGTTCCAAGCCTGAAGATCGTTTGCAACTGCAGCATTTATTTAGTGTAACTTCTAGTAACTCAGAAGAGAAAATTCAAATAGCAAAGCAAATTTTTATAGAAAGTGGTTCTACAAAAGCTACAAAAGAAGCCATTAAAGAATATACTCAAAAAGCATTTACTGTTTTAGAAACCTTAAACATTTCTGAAGATAAAAAATTGATTTTGAAAAAGTTTGGAGAGCAATTAATGAATAGAAATTTATAATGCAATTTCCTGCAACATTTGAAGCTTTAGTTGATGAAGCTAATAATCTTAATTTATATAAAAAACTTATTGAACAACTCAATAAAGATTTTTTATTGGCAAATATTAGTGCTGATTTTCATGAAGAAGTATTGCCAACAAGCCTAAAATTAATCCTTCAAGAAATTATTTATAATCTCATTCAAAATAAGTTTACAGAATATCTTAACCTACTCTATATTATTGATGTGTCTGAACGACAAATAAAACAATTGGATGGTGAAGATACCTTGTTGCTTTCAGAGCAGGTTTCCTTTTTAATTCTAAAAAGAGAATGGCAAAAAGTTTGGTACAGAAACGTGTATTAAAACCTATTTTAAAGTTCTGTAATATTCAAGAATAGCTCTAGCATCTTCTTGAGTGATGTCTTGTTTAATCATAGGAGCATAATTAAACTCTATAAGTAATTCCTTAGCTAAAGGATCTTTTCTTAACATTTCTTCTGGATTTAAAATCATATTCATAATCCACTCAGGTGTTCTGGTATTTATAATGCCTTTAGCTGCAGGGCCAATAAATTTTTTATCAGGTCTGTGGCAGGCAGTACACTTTGCTTTAAAGATGGCTTCACCATTTTTGGCAAGCGTATAATCAATTTCTGTTAGTAGTTCTAGTTTTGAAACAGGACCAATTCCTTTATTAATTAAATCTATTTTTTCTGAAGCCAATACAACTGTCTTAGTTGAAGATTCTGTGTTTTTAGTATTATTGTTTTCATAAGAAAAACCAGCTTTTTCTTTTTCTTTTGCTTCTGCACAAGAAAGAAAGATGAAAACAAAAATAAAAACAGTAATTGTGTAAATTTTTAGCATTGCACTTCAATTTTTTAAAGGACAAAACTAATAAAAAAAATACCACTGAAAAATCTTCTGGTTTACAGTCTGATTTTGAGCTTTTTACTACAACCATTTCTAGGTAAAAATGTTTGTTATAAATATTATAAAACAATATCTAGTTTTGTTAAAAGTTGTATTTTTGGAAAAATTTCTTTAAATAAAAGATTGTTTGAAAAACTATAATGGATAAATATTCCTTTCTTAATGCAGCTCACACATCATATTTCGCGGAGCTTTATGATCAATATTTACAAAACCCAGATTCTGTAGAGCCAAGTTGGAGGGCATTTTTTCAGGGTTATGATTTTGGGTCTGAAAATTATGGGCTTAATGGTGAAATAATTGAAGGTGTTTCTACCCAAATTCCTGAATACGTACAAAAGGAGTTTCAAGTTATAAGACTAATTGATGGGTATAGAACTAGAGGGCATTTGTTTACTAGAACAAACCCAGTAAGAAGTAGAAGAACTTATGAACCAACATTAGATATTGAAAATTTTGGTCTGTCTGAAAATGATTTAGATACCGTTTTTAATGCAGGCGAGGTTTTGGGTATTGGAGCGCAAACGTTACGTGAAATTTTAGTTCACTTAAATAGGATTTATTGTAGTTCCATTGGCGTTGAATACATGTATCTTAGAAATCCAGAAGTAATTCAATGGTGGCAAAGTAAGCTAAACGTTAACGATAATCATCCAAGTTATTCAGAAAGTGCCAAAAAATATATTCTTTCTAAATTAAACCAAGCAGTCACTTTTGAAAACTTTTTGCAAACCAAATATGTTGGACAAAAGCGTTTTTCACTTGAAGGAGGAGAAAGTTTAATTCCAGCAATAAGTGTTGCTCTTATAAATGCTGCAGAATTATACGATGTAAAAGAATGTGTGTTAGGAATGGCTCATCGAGGTCGTTTAAATACACTAGTAAATATTTTTAGAAAGCCAATTAAAGAACTTTTTAGTGAGTTTGATGGGAAAGATTTTGAAGATGAAGATATTGATGGTGATGTAAAATATCATTTAGGGTTAACTCTTGAAAAAACCTATCAAAATGGGAAAACCATTAGAATGAATTTGGTGCCTAACCCTTCACACCTTGAAACTGTTGCTTCTGTTGCTGAAGGTATTACACGTGCCAAAATTGATAATGATTATAATGGTGACGATTCAAAAATATTACCAATTGTTGTACATGGAGACGCTGCTATTGCAGGGCAAGGTATTGTTTATGAAGTTGCTCAAATGAGCCAGTTAAAAGGCTATAAAACAGGAGGAACAATCCATATAGTGGTTAATAACCAAATCGGGTTCACAACTAATTATTTAGATGCGCGTTCAAGTACATATTGTACAGATGTTGCAAAGGTTACCTTATCACCAGTTTTACACGTAAATGCAGACGACGCTGAAGCTGTTGTTCATGCGATTGAATTGGCTTTAGATTATAGAATGCGCTATAAACGTGATGTTTATATTGATTTGTTAGGCTATAGAAAATATGGTCATAATGAAGGAGATGAACCACGTTTTACTCAGCCAAAGTTATATAAAGAAATAGCAAAGCACTCGAATCCATTTGAAATATATTCTGATAAATTAATTTCAGAAAATATGGTTGATAAAGCTTATACTAATTCAATTGTTGAAGAGTTTAAAGAAATGTTGGAAAGAGAATATGCGAAATCAAAAGAGGAGCATAATTCTATAGTAAGAGAGTTTATGGAAGAGCGTTGGACTGGCTTCCAACGAAAAGGCATTGAAGAAATGCTTGAAACTGTTGATACTAGCTATCAAAAAGACAAACTCGAAAAGATAGCTAAGGTAGTTTCTACAGTTCCAGAAGGTGTTAAATTTTTAAGAAAAGCAGAGAAAATACTAGACGGTAGAGCTTCAATGGTTTTTGAAAGTGATTCTTTAGATTGGGGAATGGCAGAAACATTAGCGTATGGTAGTTTGTTAGAAGAAGGGTTTAATGTACGTATGTCTGGTCAAGATGTTGAACGCGGAACTTTTAGTCATCGTCACGCCATATTAAGAGATGAAATATCTGAAGAAAGGATAAATTTATTAAATACCAATCCGGCTAGTAAAGGAGAAATGTATATTTATAATTCCTTACTGTCTGAATATGCGGTTTTAGGTTTTGATTATGGATATGCCATGGCAAACCCAAACACCTTAACACTTTGGGAAGCACAATTTGGAGATTTTAGTAATGGTGCTCAAATCATTTTTGATCAATACTTGTCTGCAGCTGAAGACAAATGGAAATCACAAAATGGAATTGTAGTTCTTTTGCCTCATGGCTACGAAGGCCAAGGTTCAGAGCATTCTTCTGCCAGGATTGAACGTTATTTACAATTATGTGGTGATGATAATATGACTGTTGCAGATTGTACTACACCAGCAAATATTTTTCATTTATTACGCAGGCAAATGAAGCGTGATTTCAGAAAACCATTAATTGTGTTTACACCAAAAAGTTTATTACGTCACCCTAAAGCGGTTTCTTCATTAAATGAATTGGTAAATGAACAATTCAAAGAGGTAATTGATGATACAATAAATCCAGAGCATGTAAAACGATTAGTTTTCTGTACAGGAAAATTCTATTATGATTTATTAGCAGAAAGAGAAAAACTTAATAGAGAAGATGTCGCATTAGTTAGAATAGAACAGCTATTTCCTTTACATTTAGATAAAATTCAAGCAGTTATTAATCGCTACCCAAATGCTAAGGAATATATTTGGGCCCAAGAAGAACCTAAAAATATGGGTGCATGGTCTTTTATGGCTGAACGCATGGATTTGGTGAAATTAAAAGTGATTTCCAGACCCTATAATTCAGTACCTGCGCCAGGGTCAAGTACCAGAGATAAGCGAAGACAGCAGCGAGTTATTGATACTGTTTTTGAAACGATATAAAAAATATAAAGGATTGAACTAAGAAAAAATTAAAATTTAAAGAATGATTTTAGAAATGAAAGTCCCTTCTCCAGGGGAATCNNAAGATGGTGATTATGTAGAAAAAGACCAAGCAATAGCTGAGGTAGATAGTGATAAAGCTACTCTTGAACTTCCTGCAGAAGCAAGTGGAATCATTACATTAAAAGCCGAAGAAGGAGATGCTGTAGCTGTTGGTGCAATTGTTTGTTTAATTGATACAAGCGCAGCAAAGCCAGAAGGAGATGCTCCAAAGGAAGAAAAGAAAGAAGAAGCTCCAAAAGTTGAACCTTCTAAATCAGTTCTACCAAAAGAAGTTGAGAAAACATATGCAACAGGAAGTGCAAGTCCTGCTGCCAAAAAGATTTTAGCTGAAAAAGGAATGGCTTCATCAGAAGTTAAAGGCACAGGAAAAGACGGTAGAGTTACTAAAGAAGATGCTGTAAATGCAACACCTTCTATGGGAACGCCAACAGGAGGGAACAGAGGAACAACCAGAACCAAATTATCAATGCTTCGTCGTAAAGTAGCAGAGCGTTTGGTGGAAGCAAAAAATACTACAGCCATGTTAACAACCTTTAATGAAGTTGATATGTCTCCAATTTTTGCTTTAAGAAATGAATATAAAGAAGCATTTAAAGACAAGCACAATGTTGGTTTAGGTTTTATGAGTTTCTTTTCATTAGCAGTTGTAAGAGCATTAAAAATGTATCCTGCTGTTAACTCAATGATAGATGATAAGGAAATGATTACTTACGATTTTTGTGATATTAGTATTGCGGTTTCTGGACCAAAAGGATTGATGGTTCCAGTTATGAGAAACGTAGAAAACATGACCTTTAGAGGTGTTGAAGCTGAGGTGAAAAGACTAGCGCTTCGTGCTCGTGATGGACAAATAACTGTTGATGAAATGACAGGAGGAACATTTACTATATCAAATGGAGGTGTTTTTGGAAGCATGTTATCAACCCCAATTATAAACCCACCACAAAGTGGCATTTTAGGAATGCATAATATTGTGGAACGACCAGTTGCAATACAAGGTAAAGTAGAAATCCGTCCGATAATGTATGTTGCTTTATCTTATGACCATAGAATTATTGATGGTAAAGAAAGCGTTGGGTTTTTAGTAGCTGTAAAAGAAGCATTAGAAAACCCTATTGAATTGTTAATGAACAATGATGTAAAAAAAGCTTTAGAGCTATAATAAAATTTTCTTGTAATAAAAAAAGGAGAGTTTCTACAATAACTCTCCTTTTTTTTAACATATAACATTAACTAAAAAAAATTAACAATAATATTAATTGCTATAACAAGAATAATTAATATAACTAAGCTAATTGTGAAGTATTTATCTAAACTATTACTAGTATTATTCATGATTTAAAAATTTACTTAAGGCTTTTCAAATTCTTTAATTGAAAACTCTGTGCCATTACAACACAGAGTCTTCGTAAATTCTCCCTAAGAATTAATTAATAGCAATGTAAAGGTATGTCATACATACGTAATAAAAAATACGCACTTGTGCGTATTTTTCAAAAATATTTTTTGTGAAGATTAGCCCATATTAAAAGAGAAGTTGGCTTATTATCTAAATCAAGTTTGGCTATAATATGGCTTCTGTGTTTATGAATGGTTTTAATTGAAACTGATAATTCGCTAGCTATTTCTTGGCTTGTATTATTTTCAGCTACTAAAGAAAGAATTTTTCTTTCTGTTTTAGTGAGAGTTTCTATTATGTCTAAATTAGGTTTTGTTATTTCTAAAATGTCTTTTAAATCTTCACTAAAATAAGGTTTTCCTTTTAAAACATTTTTAATACAAATTTCAATTTCTTCAATGGCAAATTCTTTTAAAATATAACCATATACATTAAATTCTTTTGCCTTTAGAAATAATTCTTCTTCCTTGTCAAAGGTTATTAAGATAATTTTGGTATCAATATTATTTTTCTTGCATTCTTCAGCTATTTCCAAACCTGATTTATGAGGCATTCTAATGTCTAAAATTGCAATATCTGGTTTTAATTTTACAATTAAATTATAAGCACTGTTTCCATCTTCAGCAATGCCGATAATGTTAAAATCTTTTGAAATCAAAAAATCCTTTAATCCTCTTAGCATTAAGGGGTGATCGTCTGCAATTACAATATTTATGGCCATTAAGCTATCTGAGGGATTACTATTAATTCTCTGTTAAATTTAATGATAATTAATTTTTTTTCACTCTTTTAAGTACAAATATTTTTTTTTATAATCTATTACTGCTTTAGCTTTTTTTAAAATATCTGCGCCAATTATGCCATCAACAGGTTTTGAGTTATGATTGATTAATGCAGAGTTTACATGCGTTAGATTAAATAAAATGAGAGCTACATTTTTTTCTTTCCAAGAACCAATCTTTAAATTGTTCTTTTTTGAAACTTGTGTTTCCATATCTGTAGCACCAGCTCCAGCAGCTTTAATTAATGAATCTTCTGCTACTAATTTAAAAGTATTAATAGCTTCAAAGCCGACACATGAACTTGAAGCGCCAGTGTCTAAAATAAACAAACCTTTCACACCATTTATGGTAGCCAATATTTCAAAATGATTGGTTTTGGTAAGTTTAAGTTTTACTTTGGTATAACCTTTTTCAAGAAGGAAACCGTTAAGGGATTGTGACATGTTTGTTCAATTTCAGGATTAAAAATAAGACAAGAATAACAATTAATATACCAATAATTACATAAAATATGGGGCTCTTTGATTTTTCTTGATTAAGTGAACCATAGTACACAAAAGCGCTCCAGTAATAGGGCGACTTTTTTACATTGCTAATGGACTTGTTTTCCAGATATTCAATTTTTGAATTATGATTGGCAATAAAAGCACACTGATTGCTGTTGTAATTTTTATAAAATGATTGCATGATTTGAGAGGTTGACAAATCATTGATTTGCCATAACGAGAACAGTAGGTTTTTTACTCCAGCATATTGAAATCCCCGAGCAATGCTCATGGCACCTTCCCCTTTGTAAAGTTTGCCTATCCCCGTTTCACAAGCACTTAAAACCACTAAATCAAATTTTAAATTTAAACCGTACAGTTCATGTAAAGACATGGTATCGTCATAAAAGGAAATAGTGGCAGGATTGACAAAATCACCACTATTGGCATGTGTGGACAAATGTAAAATGCTGTAGTTTTGAGCATTTTTAATAAAATTGCTTTTGGATGCTTGAGAATTCATGAACAATGTGGCATCCATTTCTTTTTGTATAGCGTTAGCTTCATCTATTGAATAGGTCAGTGTTTGTTCCTTGTTTTTAAATACAGGAAAAAAACCGAGTAACCTATTGTTTTTATTAGAATCAACATTTTTTAAATAAAACAATACACTAGAATTATAAGCTATACCACGGCTTTTAACCACAAAAGGCATTTTAGGGAATGATGTTGTATTGGTTTTTGATGATAATAATGACTCAAAAGGAATAAAATTTAATATGCCATCTGGTATTACAATATTATTTTTACTGTTTGAAACACTATTGAATCTGAGTAGTTTAAACAAGTTAAATGCCTGCACGGTAAAAGCATTGATATTATTATTTATGTTGGAAGCATTATCAAAAAGATGAATAAAATTGATAATATGTTGTTTTGTGTCAGCAGTTAGTGGTATGTTATTTAATGTTATGGTATTATTTGAAATGATAAATTGATAGATGGAATTTTTGCCATAAAAATATTCAACCAATTGCGCGTGGTCTTTTTTTAATTGTTCTTGAAGTTTGCTTATTGATACACTGTTACTGTTTGTTATTGGATACTTTTTTGATATAGCTTCATGTAATGATTTAAGTTTGACGGATATAGCACTTAATGCTTTGCTTAAGGTGTTTATTTTTGAAGTTTGTGAGTTTCCTAATTGTTCTTTGACCAATAAACTGGTAACCCGTTCCTGTTCTTTTAAAAGGTTAAATTCTTTAATGAGTAAGCTGTCATTGGGAAACTGTTGAAGCAGTGTTTTTTTTTGTGATAGTTCTTTTAATACTGATGCTTTATTGTTTTCTGCATATTGAAAGGCCTTGATTAAGCAAGTTGTGTCTTTGGTCAGGTTGAATTCTCTATACAGAATGTCGATGCAGGTTTCGCTTCTAATTCTATCAGCGGCTTGGTTTTGTAATTTGTTTTCTTGTGAAGTCCAATTGTTTTGCAATAATCCCGAAACATAAAAACTCAAATCTAGACTCTTTAAAGCCGCCTCGCTATCCGTTTGAAGGGTTGCATACAAATCAAAAATATCAATAAATGTGTTTTCGGCATACAGAGCATCTTTATTGGGTAACCCATCCTCATTAAAGTTGGGTAACAATGTCTTGATTGCCTTTTTAAGATTTGTAAAAGCACCATCTGGATCTTTGAGCAGAAAATGTAATTGAGCTTCTTGGAAATAGGCTTTAGCCACATCTCTTGCTGATATTTGCGGGTCTTTAAAAAGCGATGCCTTTACGTTCTTAAAATAGGTCAGTGCTTTAGTATAATTTCCTTTTTCAAATGCTATTTTATATTTTGCTATATCATCCAAACTACTAGGGACATCTTCAGTGTTGGATATGAGGCCAAGAGCAATTTGGCTGTTTAAATGGATTGATTTTAGTTTTTGCCTTTGAGATTGATTGATGTCAGGTTCGTCAAGATAGCTTTCAGTAATTTTTAAAACCATTTCTTGCTTCCCGATGGTTTGGTAAAGGATTGCAAGATTAATGGCGCCACTTGTTTGTTGCACTTTATTATTGTTGTTTTTGGCCAAAAAGATATATTGGTTAATGGTACTGACCGCATTGGTATAATCGCCAGTTTTGGTGTATAGGTTTCCCAAAGGTTTTAGGCAACTTTCAATAATATCAAAATCAGAAAGGCTTGAAAGTTTGTTATCGTCAAATCTTTTTAGAGCATCTTCATAGGTGGTAATTGCCTCTTTTAATTTTGACCGTTTATTCAGATAATACCCTTTATTGCATTGTAAAAACACCAGTGCCAATTGTTCATCTTTCGTTTTTACTAGGGTTTTAAATGAAGTTTCTTTTTGCGTTAATAATTTTAAAGAAGCATCATTTTTATTGCTGATAAAATTTTCTGCTGCCCGGTAAATGTCTTCTTCCAAATTTTGGGAAAAAGCCATGCCACAAACAAAACATATTAGCAAACTAATTTGGTGCTTCATAATTAATAAACCTTAGAATTTCCAGATAGCATAGAATTGCCAATAATTGAAATTGTTTTTAAAGTTCATGACATAACGTATACCTAAACTAGGGCCAATTCTGGCAAATCCCCCAGTGACTTCAAAGAGCAATCCGGTTTTTAGATTAGTAAACGAATTGGTTTTGTTAGTCTTGTCTTCTTTTGAACTTATTACAGGATTGGTTGGGTCTAATCCTTCAAATTGCTCAACCAAAATAGTTTGTTGCTGTTTTTCGCTCACAGAAATGGTGTTTTGTAAACCGGTACCTAGTCCTATAAAATTATTGACATTATACCGAACTAAAACAGGAACATCCCAATCTATATTTTTATACGAAGTATTGGTTGTTGTTCGTTGTAAATACCGAAAGCCTTGAGCATCTTGTATAAACTCGTCTTTTACGGTAGTTTTAGCATCGTAATGATGAAAATTGTTCATCAGTTCAACTTGCCAATACCAACGGTACGATTTGTAAGGTGATAGCGTTGCCCCCAAGAAATAGCTTTCAGAATTTTTTAAATTACTAAATGAATTATAGCCAACCTTTGCGCCAATGGAAATGCCGGGCAAAAACCGCGTGGTGGAATAATTGGTAATAATGGGATCGTTTTTATCAAAAATGATAGCGGTTTTGCTCTTTGTTTTTTTCTTGTGAAAGTCTTTGGCAAACTTAATGTTATATTTTACAAAGCCTTTGGTAGAATCATAGTCCTTTACGTTTTTTTGCTCGCTTCCTGGCAAATAAATATTTTTAAACGTAAAGATAGCCTGAGTATCTGTAAAGGTGGTGTCTAAACAACTGTATGATACTTCATGTTTCGGACAGATGTCACATTTAGGATACATATCTGTAACCTTTAATGTAGATTTATCAAGCATGTCTGGAATATCGGTTTTTAATTGAATGGTATGGGCTGGGCCTTCACCATTGTTTTGAAACTTGATTTTATATTTTAAAGTTTTAAAGCGCACCAATCTATAATTCATAATGGTACCATTTGATGACATTTTATTGGGATCGTGAGAAGTTACAATTTCCATTTCCATGTCTTTTACCTTGTGGTTATCATAATTGGAATCGGGCACATAAATACCTCGTACCGAAATAATGGCACTGGTATCCTTAACCATTTCTGACGTTGTTTTCAAGCTGAAGAAGATATTGCGTTCTTCCTTGGGTTGCATGTTATCAAATTCCAGAAGGCTCCAGTTTTTGTAAAGGGACTTAGATTGTTCAATGGTCAATGGAAGATTTGTTTTTTCGGTTGAATCTTGCATAACAGTTCTCATGTTTATAAATGCATTGTTTGAAGTGGCCAAATAGGTGCCATCGTCATCAATGTTATTAGTGAACACAAAATCCGTGACTGAATTGGTTTTTTCGTTATGATAGGTTCTTGTGTCTATCAGATCAAAATTATTGGTTTTGAATTTTTGTTCATTGTAAAACAAATAAAGCTTGCCGTTAGTTGTATAGTTTTTAGGATTTTTATAGCTTAAAATAACCACAAACTCTTCATTGGGAACGGGTTCTCTGTTTCGTTTCAAAATAAAATCCTCATCCATTGAAGCCGTCTCATTATATGGTGTAGAAACACTATTTATAGCTATTTTTTTTGGCCTTGTTGTAGGAGGCTTGCCAGTATCATAATTATTGGTAGCCCATAATTTAATATCATAGTCACCTTCTTTTTTATAGATGTGCTTTGGGTTTTTATCAGTGCTGTAATGGCCGTCACCAAATTCCCAGTAATAGGTGTAAAATGCCTTAGGAGCACCAGCAATTTGGTTTAAAGTGGGTGTTTCGGGTGTAAAAATAACCTCATTACCAGTAGTTGTATTTTTAATGGTTGCAACTCGTGTTATCGTATCGTTTACAACTGGTTTTTGCGCATAACTGCAAACACTAATTAAAAATAAACATAGAAAAGTAAACTGTTTGTTCATGTTAATGAAGTTTAATAAGTTTTAAATATACAAAAAGTGACATTTATCAAATTACTTTATTAGGCGTCTGTTTTTGATTGCTATACATTAATCAATATAATAACTATGTTGGCACACAGTATTAATACAATAATGCAAACTATGATGAATATAAAAACAAACTTTTTCATGATGTTCTTTTTATACTGTTATATCAACATAGTCGGTGTTTTGTTACCTGATGTGTTAGACTAAAACCAAAAAATGAAATCCAGACCCTTTTGATAATTCTTAAATGAATTAAAAAAAATCCCAGAAACCGAAGTCTCTGGGATAACAAGTAGGTAAGTACTAAGAGCAGATAATTATGGTAACCCATTAATTATGGTTGTAAGTTGTGCCTCAGTAGCAATAGCCGTTTCTCCTTCGGTGAAGGTGATAATGCCATTCTCTTCTATGGTCACGGCTTGTATGGCATATTTCCAGTTTCCATCTTCTTCGGTTGCAAAAATGGCATGGCATTCTAAACCAATCGGAATTTGTCCGTAGTGTTCACTAAACAATCCTGTTTGCTCATCATAAGTGTCTAATTTGGCTAAAGCGGTTTCTTCTCCATCATAAGACAAATATACAGCACTATTGGTGTTGTCATATCCTTCTGGCACAGCGGCAAGGATAGTTGTTTTTGGACGTGGATCACTATAAAACCTATCTACATTAGTCCATCCAAACGATTGGAAAAATCCGTAATATTGATTGCCTTCTGCAAATACACCACCTTCTTGGCCATTTGCTCCATCACGTTTATCTTCTTCCCATGCAAGGTCGCCGTTTTCATCAATAGCGCCGTTCCAAAGTATCATTTCATTGTCTGCACCGCCGGTTAAGTCAGTAGGAATTTGCATTTGAAAACCACAAGAGGTTTCAAGAGCTTCGCCATCTTGTGTAGCCTCTACAAAAAATTCGCCCCCAGAGATTAACAAGGCTTTGTCTCCGTTTGGTAAAATACCCATGGTTGGTTTGTTGGTTGTAAGCATGGTGCCTTTGTTGAAAATTTCAACATATTCAACATCTACAGCACCTGTTACTGCGTTTCCATTTTTGGTTAAACAAGAACCGTTTATGGTTATTTGTACACCGTTTTCTGATGTAAAAGTTGCAGAACCATCTTCAGCATTAAACTGAAAGTTTTGTATTATGTTTTCTAAAGCTTGGTCTTTAATGGCATTAAATTCTTCTCCGGTTGCAGGAATAATTAAATTGTCGTTGTCGTTTTTTGTACAGCTTGTAAAAACAAGAGCCGATACTAAAAGTGTTCCTAAAATGTGTTTTGTAATTTTCATGATAATTGGGTTTTTAAATTGTTATTCATTGTTATATAAATAGGGCAACTTTTTTGTTACCCTGTTTTGGTAATTATTTTTGATTTTTTAATAAACTTGAAAGCCTAAAGCGATGTATGGTTGCCCAAAATCTGGGACTGGTCCGCCTGTACCATAGAAATTAGAACTTAAAAATTCTATATTTCCTTGGGTTATTGGATAAGGAACATTAGCGTAGTTTGATTTTCTCAATATTCTACCAATTGTTTGGTTAAGCATCGTATATCCTGGTAAAATGGTTCTTTTTACAATAATAATATCGCCAGAGTTAACTTGAACAGGCGTCGCTATAGATTGGTAATCTAAACCAGTTTGAGAAAAAGTATGTACACCACTGTATGATATACCTGTAGTTATGTTTGTTATTTCCATTGTATAACCACCAGTATAGGTGCTAGGGTTTTGGTAACCAATACTGCATATTTCTCCTGCAGCATTAATTTTAACTGAATATTCATGGGTTTCTAAATCCATGGTTTCTATGTCATCATAGCCATTTGCAGATGAAAATGCATTTGTAATAGCGGAAGATACATAAGTAGTATCGCAAACATTATTTGCAGGGTCATTGTCGTTGTCACAACTATTAATTAGTATGACAAAAAATGAAAATAAAAGTGTTCTAAAAGTTTTCATGGTGATTAATTTATATGTTATATTATGATATAAACAGGGCAACTATTTTGTTACCCTGTTTTGGTAATTATTTTTTTATTGTTGGGGTTGACTGATGATTATTTTTGATACAACAGCATCACCAGATGCTACCAAGGCAATCATTTTATTAGCGTAATCTTCAGAAGACGCATACCCTTTTGCAGATCCAGTAGAAGTTTCAACTTCCCAGAAATAATTTCTTTTAGCATTGTTGTTAACGTCACTTTTTAATACGAAGTAACTTGTGATCTCTGTTCCTGTTACCATTTCACCAGAACTTGATAAGGCTATCATTTGTTTGGCGTTTTCAAGTGAGAGCGATGTTCCAGAATACACGCTTTTGTTAGTTTCAACTTTCCAGTCAAATACTTGGGCAATGTTGTTTCTTGTAATGGTTACAACTTCAGTGGAAGTGTTAAGGTCATTTTTTTCATTGGTAGCGTTTACATTCATAATTGATAACACTACGGTTGCGATGATTAAAATTGATTGTCTCATGATTTCTAAATTTTTATGGATTAATTAATTTTTTTTAAATCAGCTTTTCTGCTGTGACACCTTTATATCAACCACATTAAAAATTTGTTACCCATTTATTTCAAAGTTTTTTTACTTTAGTAGCAAATACAAGGGTTTAATGAGTGAAAAAAAATTACACGAAGACCAAAAATATATTGACGGATTGCTGCAAAACAACTCCTTTATCATTCAAGCCATCTATGATAGATTTGTGCCCAAGGTTGTCAATTATATTAAGCAGAACAGCGGGAGTGTTGATGCTGCGCAAGACGTTATTCAAGACACATTAATGACTATATACAATCAAGCCAATCAAAACAAGTTACAGCTAACGTGCCCGTTTGACGCTTACTTTTTTTTATTGTGCAAACGCAAATGGTTAAACCAATTGAAAAAATCTTCTAATAGGGAGGTAACAATTAATGAAGATGTTTTATCTAAAGATGACAAAGCTCAAGAACTGGCTTTTGAGACATCTGTATTTGGCGAAAAAGAATCCCTGTTTGCAGAAATGTTTCAAAAATTGGGAACTGCTTGTAAAGAGTTGCTTCAAGCTACTTTTAAAATAAAATCCATGGAAGAAGTAGCAAACAGTTTAGGCGTGACATATGCTTATGCCAGAAAAAAGAAGTCACTCTGTATAGGCAAATTAACAGAGCTTATTAAAGCGTCACCAAAATTTAACCAACTTAATTCGTAATTGTTATGGGAGAGCAAGATTACATATTATATGAAAAATATCTTTCTGGAGACATGCCCAAAGAAGAGATGATGTCATTTGAAGAACGATTGAAAACCGATTCAGACTTCAATAACGCCTTTCAACTATATAAAGAAACGTCTTCATTTTTAAAACACACATTAGAAAAAGAAGATGAGAGAACGAAATTCAAGGAAAATCTTCAAAAAATCTCCAGGGCACATTTCAGCAAAGCATCGGATAACCAAGGAAAAAAAACAAAACCATTCAACCTTTACAAATATGCCGTAGCTGCCTGTGTGGTTTTACTTTTTGGCCTTTTTATGTTCAATCAGTTTTCTACCCCAACGTATAGTGATTATTCAAACTATGGCACCATAAGTTTAACGGTAAGAGGAGAAAATGATGCGCTTTTACAAACGGCAGAAACCGCTTTTAACAAGAAAGATTTTGCTAAAGCCGATAAAGCTTTTAAAAGCCTGATAGTTTTAGATGAGAACAATGCAGAGTTAAAATTATACAGAGCTATTGCGAATATAGAATTAAATAATTTTGAAACAGCCGATACGCTATTGGATAGTTTGCAAAAAGGAAATTCAGTTTACAAATATAAAGCAACATGGTACTTGGCGTTAAGTAAATTAAAACAACATGAAACTGAAGAATGCTCTGCCATTTTAAAAACCATACCAAAAGATGTCGAGGAGTATAAAGTAGCCCAAAAACTTATAAAAAAGCTAGATTAATCTTTGTAACAATAAAAATACAACGGATAAAGTCGTCTATTTAATGGCGACTTTTTTAATTTTACGAGATGATTATTACAGACACCCATACCCATTTGTATAGCGAAGCCTTTGATGAAGACAGACATGATGTGATCAATCGAGCCATAGCAGCAGGCATATCCCGATTTTTTATACCAGCCATTGATTCAACCTACACAGAATCCATGCTGAAATTAGAAAGCGACTATCCTGAAAACATGTTTTTAATGGCGGGTTTGCATCCAACGCATGTTAAGGAGAATTATAAAGCAGAATTACAACATGTTGAAACCATGCTGGCCCAAAGATCGTTTTATGCAGTTGGTGAAATAGGAATTGATTTATATTGGGATACAAGCACACTCACCATCCAGCAAGAAGCTTTTAAGCATCAAATAAAATTAGCAAAGCAATATAAGTTGCCAATCGTTATTCATTGCAGAGAATCTTTTGACGAAATTTTTGAGATTCTTGAACAAGAAAAAGGAGATGATTTATTTGGAATTTTTCATTGTTTTTCTGGCGATATAAAACAGGCGCATCAAGTTATATCATATAATATGAAATTAGGTATTGGTGGAGTTGCCACATTTAAGAACGGAAAAATTGATCAGTTTTTAAACCAGATAGATTTAAAGCATATTGTTTTAGAAACAGATTCACCGTATTTAGCACCAGCACCTTATAGGGGAAAGCGAAATGAAAGTGCCTATATAACTAAAGTGTTAGAAAAATTAGCTGAAATTTATAATGTTACTGAAGAACATATTGCATCAGTAACAACACAAAACTCAAAAGAGATCTTCAATATATAAATATGAATAAATCAAGACCAAACATACTCCTTATATATACCGGTGGCACCATAGGTATGGTAAAAGACCCAAAAACTGGGGTATTACGCGCATTTGATTTTAAAAATCTTTTAAAAAGAATACCAGAAATACAGCTGTTAGATTGTAAAATTGATACAATTTCTTTTAAAACCCCAATTGATTCAAGTAATATGAATCCTAAGTACTGGGTACAAATAGCAGAAATTATTGAATCTAATTATGAAAAATTCGATGGCTTTGTTGTATTGCATGGAAGTGATACCATGAGTTATACGGCATCTGCTTTAAGCTTTATGTTAGAGAATTTAGCTAAACCTGTAGTTTTTACTGGTTCTCAGTTACCAATTGGAGACTTACGTACCGATGCAAAGGAAAATTTAATAACCTCAATTCAAGTTGCCTCATTACAACATTTAAACAAACCAATTATTAAAGAGGTTAGTTTGTATTTTGAATATAAATTATACAGAGCCAACAGAACAACCAAGATTAATGCAGAACACTTTGAAGCATTTGCTTCTTTAAATTACCCAGATTTAGCTGAATCAGGTGTTCATTTAAAAGTTAATCATGATTATTTATTTAAGCCAAATTTAAAGAAGAAGCTTATAGTTCATAAACATTTAGATACAAATATTGCCCTTGTGAAATTATTTCCAGGGATTTCTGAAATTTTATTAAAAAGTATATTTAACACTCCAAAATTAAAAGGCATAATTTTAGAAACCTATGGTGCTGGAAACTGTACTACAGAAAAATGGTTTATAAATTTACTTGAAGAAACAATTAAAAAGGGCATACATATTATAAATATAACCCAATGTTCTGGTGGAAGTGTTATAATGGGACATTATGAAACAAGTGAAAATCTAGTAAAAATAGGGGTTATTTCAGGGAAAGACATTACAACTGAGGCTGCTACAAGTAAATTAATGTACTTATTAGGACATAATATTTCATCTAAATTGTTCAAAACCATGTATGAAGCATCTTTACGAGGAGAAATGACTTAAAATTAACGGTTAAAGTTTTATCATTTAACAATTTTTTTGTTATTTGAGCCCTTGTAATTAAAGCTATTTGAAATACAGAGAGGTGGCCGAGTGGTCGAAGGNNAAGGCGCACGCCTGGAAAGTGTGTATACGTCAAAAGCGTATCGAGGGTTCGAATCCCTTCCTCTCTGCTGGTTTTTTTTATTTTTAATTGCTGTTTTTTTTATATCTTTAACACTTTAACTAATAAAATTAAGATTTAGAACATGAAAAGATTATTTTCTATCCTAGCCATCGTTGGAATGATGGCTTTTGGTACTGTTAATGCAACTACAAATGCAAACACAACCACTGCAACAACTGTTGCAAGTATGACTCAAGATGAACCGGCACCTGCAGAAGAACTTGGGTTTCATCAAGAATTGAAAAAGCGTTTTATTGAAGGGGGTCCAGGCTTCATGGGAATTGTATTATTATGTTTAATACTTGGATTAGCAATTGCTATTGAAAGAATTATCTTTTTAAACCTTTCAACAACAAACACAAAAAAATTAACTGCTGATGTTGAAGAAGCTTTAGCTTCTGGTGGTGTTAGTGCTGCAAAAGAAGTTTGCAGAAACACAAAAGGCCCTGTTGCATCTATTTACTATCAAGGATTAGATAGAACAGATGAAGGATTAGAGGCTGTTGAAAAAGCTGTTGTAGCTTATGGTGGTGTTCAAATGGGACAATTAGAGAAAAACGTTTCTTGGATTTCATTATTTATCGCTTTAGCACCTATGTTAGGGTTCATGGGAACAGTAATTGGTATGATTCAAGCATTTGATAAAATTGAAGCCGCAGGAGATATGCAACCATCACTTGTTGCTGGAGGTATTAAAGTAGCACTTTTAACAACTGTATTTGGTTTAGTAGTAGCTATTATACTTCAAATTTTCTATAATTATATTATTGCTAAAATTGATAGTATTGTTAATGATATGGAAGATGCTTCTATTACATTAATGGACTTACTAATCAGACAAAAAAAGTAATAATCTAAAAAATAATAATAATGAAAAAATTATCAACTATATTAGTTGGAATTGTAGGCATTCTTTCAATCATCTTTCTTGTTGTTATAATAGGAGCAGGTGATGATGCTATCAAAGCTGGCGAATCTAGCGGAGCAGTTAATACCTTTATGTATATTGCTTATGCTATATTAATTGTTACTATTGCTTTGGTGCTTGTATTTACTTTGAAAGGATTGTTTACAAATACAGCTTCGTTAAAAAGTGCCTTGATAGGAATTGGTGCTTTTCTCGCAGTATTAATAATATCTTATGCCGTATCTGGTGGAGATACTAGAGAATATTTATACGGTGGCGCACCTGCAACTGATGGGGAATCTCACATGGTAGGAGCAGGAATTGTAGCTTTCTATATTTTAATGGCTGGTACTATTATTGCAATGTTATTAGCTGGAGTAAAAAATCTTTTTAATAAATAATAATTATGGCAAAAAGAGCAGCACCAGAAGTTAATGCAGGCTCCATGGCCGACATTGCGTTTTTACTATTGATATTTTTCTTAGTAACTACTACCATTGAAACAGATACGGGAATTAACCGTAAACTGCCTCCAATAGAAGATTCTCAAGAGGATGTAATTATTAAGCAAAAAAACATCTTTACGGTGTTACTTAATAATAAAGATCAATTAATGGTAGAAGAAAATTTAATGGAACTAAAGGATTTAAGAAAAGCGGCTGTTGAATTTTTAGATAACGGTGGTATTCCAAAAGGGCAAGAAGGTTATTGTGATTATTGTCACGGTAAAAGAAGTCCAAGTTCCTCTGATAATCCAGACAAAGCTATCATCTCTCTTAAGAATGAAAGAGAAACATCTTATAAAATGTATGTTTCAGTTCAAAACGAGTTAGTGGCAGCTTACAATGAGTTAAGAGATAAGCGCGCACAGTCATTATATGGTAAGTCTTTTACGGAAATGCAAGCAGATTACGATAACGTGAACTGGGTAGGAAACAAAACAAAGTTAAAGGAGCAACTAGAAAAAATAAAAGTTGAATATCCTCAAAAACTTTCAGAAGTACAATAAATTGAAATTTAACACATTTATATATGGGTAAATTTAAAAAGAAAAAAGGAGGCGAACTGCCAGCAATTTCTACAGCGTCATTGCCAGATATCGTTTTCATGTTGTTATTCTTTTTCATGGTTGCAACGGTTATGAGAGAGAATACCTTAATGATAAAAAACAACTTACCATATGCCGATCAGGTTGAAAAGCTTGATAAAAAGGATTTAGTAATGTACATTTATGCAGGTAAACCTAGTGAACAATATAAGCAATATGGTACAGAGGCTAGAATACAACTTAATGATAAGTTTGCTGGTGTAGAAGACATCGCTGCTTTTATAGCTGCAGAACGTGCTTCAAAAAGAGAAGAATTAGTTCCGTTTTTAACAACAGCATTAAAAGTTGATTCTGATGCTAACATGGGATTAATTGGTGATATTAAACAAGAATTGCGAAAAGTAAATGCTTTAAAAATTAATTACACTACTAGAAAAGGTAATGTTTTTGATAAGCATTAATTTTAAATCTTAATTTATATTAGAAAAAAGGCGTTTTGATATTTCAAAACGCCTTTTTTTATACTTTTATAATTCTAATTCAATATATGAAAACTTTACTATTTATATTTTTTCTAATTACTATTTCGCAATGTTCCTTTGCTCAAGAAACAGAAGGTGCAATTGTAGATTCTTTGTATAAAGAAGATCAGTTTTATGCTGGGATTTCTTATAACATATTAGGAAAAAGACCTTCAAATCTGTCTCAAAATGGTTTTTCACTTGGGTTTCACTTAGGGTTCATTAAAGATATACCACTAAATAAAGACAGAAATATAGGCATTGGAATTGGACTTGGGTATTCTGCTAATTCATTCAACCAAAACCTTCAAATAACTAAAAATATAAATGGAGGATATGATTATAATCTTTTAGAAGATGTGAACACTTATTCGAAAAATAAGTTTTCCGAACATTTAATTGAATTGCCAATTGAGTTTCGATGGAGAACTTCAACCGCTTTAAAATATGATTTTTGGCGTATCTACACAGGTGTTAAAATAGGTTATGTGGTTGCCAATACAAGTAAATATATTGATGCTACCGAAACTTTTGAAAACAGTGGTATAAGTAGCTTTAATGAATTTCAATATGGGCTTACACTTTGTTTTGGCTATAACACTTGGAATTTTTATGCGTATTATGCTTTAAACCCTATATTTTCTAATGAAGTAACTATTGACGGACAGACATTAGATATGAATGCTATAAAAATAGGATTAATGTTTTATATTCTATAACCAGTATTTCAACAAAATAAGTTGCGGAATAAAGCCAACAAAAAAGCCTATTATAAGTTCAATATTTGAATGTGCCTTTAAATGTAACCTTGATGTTGCTATGGCGCCTGTAAGAATACACATAATAGCCAAAGTACCATTAATATTAATGCTAAAATGAACACTAATAGCAATAAAAAACATAAATAATCCTGCTATAGATATCATATGCATACTTACTTTAAATTTTAAGATAGCTAGAAATAAGCATGTGAGTGTGGAAATTAAAATCCCAATGAAAAAATAATACAATTCTAAAATTTGGTTAGCAGTTAGAATTCTATTTATTACTAAAAGAATTACCATACAATTAACAATCAAAGGGAAAATACGTTCTTGAGTAGTTTCCAGATAAATGGATTTAGCTCTTCCTAAGGTTTTTAATAAAAAATACAATAAAATGGGTAGTATAAAAGTAAGTATAAATAGCGAAATTAGCTTTGCTTCAATGATTTGGAAAGGGATATATCTTGGAGATTTTGTAAAGTAGAATAGAACACCAAGGATTGGTATGATTAAAGGATGAAAAATAAATGAGATACTTTTTAAAATATTATTCATTACATTTTTTTGCGTAATCTGGCCACAGGAATATCTAATTGTTCTCTGTATTTTGCAACGGTTCTTCTTGCAATAGGATACCCTTTTTCTTTTAAAATAAGCGCTAAGGCTTCATCAGTAATTGGTTTTCTTTTATCTTCTTCTTCAATGACCGTTTCAAGAATTTTTTTAATTTCCCTTGTTGAAACATCTTCCCCTTGATCATTTTTCATAGATTCTGAAAAGAATTCTTTTATAAGTTTGGTACCATAAGGAGTGTCAACGTATTTACTATTTGCAACTCTTGAAACTGTAGATACATCCATGTCAATTTCGTCTGCAATATCCTTTAAAATCATAGGTCTTAAGTTGCGTTCATCACCAGTTAAGAAATAATCACTTTGGTAGTGCATAATAGCACTCATGGTAATGAATAATGTTTGCTGACGCTGTTTTATCGCTTCAATAAACCATTTAGCAGCATCTAATTTTTGTTTTATAAAAATAACTGCGTCTTTAGAACTAGATTTGTCTTTGGAATCTTTATAGGTTTTCAGCATATTATGATACTCTCTCGACACATGAAGCTCTGGAGCATTTCTTCCATTAAGGGTTAGCTCTAATTCTCCATCAACAATTTTAATAGCAAAATCGGGTACTATATGTTCAACGATTCTGTTATTACCAGAATATGAACCACCAGGTTTTGGATTCAAGCGTTCAATCTCAGAAATAGCGTCTTTTAATTGAATTTCTGAAACATCAAATTTTTGAATCAGTTTGTCATAATGTTTCTTTGTAAATTGTTCAAAAGCTTCATCAATGATGTTTGTTGCTAATTCAATATCTAAAGTTTTCTCTTTTCTGTGTAATTGAATACTTAAACATTCTTGAAGATTTCTTGCACCAACTCCTGCAGGATCTAATTGATGAACAATTTTTAATACATGCTCAATTTTATCTTCAGTTGTATAGATGTTTTGTGTGAACGCCAAATCATCCATAATGTCTGATAAAGACCTACGGATATAACCACTATCATCAACACTTCCAACTAAAAACTCTGCAATATCATGTTCCTCATCAGAAAGCCGATAGGTGTTTAATTGGTCAATTAAAGACTGTGTGAATGAGGTGCCAGCAGCATATGGAACAGTTTTCTCTTCATCATCTGCGCTGTAATTATTTGCTTGAGTTCTGTAGTCTGGTATTTCATCGTCGCTCAAGTATTCATCTACATTAATATCTTCAGTGTTTATAGAATCACCATCATTAAAATCATCAGTAGAATTGTCTAAATCAGAATCGTAATCACTTTCAATTTCTTCTTTTCCACCTTCAAGTGCTGGATTTTCTTCTAATTCTTGCTTTAAGCGTTGTTCAAAAGCTTGCGTAGGCAACTGTATCAATTTCATTAATTGAATTTGTTGTGGTGACAATTTTTGTGATAGTTTAAACTGTAAGTGTTGCTTAAGCATATTTATAAACTAGTTTAGATAAAAGTATAAAAACTATATTAAAAACCCTACTTGATTTTAAAAACCAAATAGGGCTTAATTATTTTAAAATTCGGCGTTTTG
>DJWL01000188.1 GCA_002441545.1 Flavobacteriaceae bacterium UBA6231
GAAATATCTTCTAAATCCATTTCTAAACCACTTTCACGAGCTAATATCAAAATTTTTCTAGCTACATCAACACCGCTTAAATCAATACGTGGATCTGGTTCTGTATAGCCTTCAGATTGTGCTTGTTTTACTACATCATGAAATGATACTGAGTTATCAAAATTATTAAAAACAAAGTTTAAGCTTCCAGATAAAACGGCTTGTACCGATGTGATTTTATCTCCAGAAGCAATTAAATTATTTAAGGTATCAATAATTGGCAAACCTGCACCAACATTAGTTTCAAATAAAAATGGAGCGTTGTACTTTAATGACAAGCGCTTTAATAAACTGTAATTTTCATAATTACTAGAACAAGCAATTTTATTACAAGCAACAACACCTATACTTTGTCTTAAATAATCTGCATATAAATTTGCTACTTCATAATTGGCTGTTACATCAACAAAAATGCTATTTCTTAAGTTAAGAGCTTTTATTCCATCAAAAAAGCCTTGCAAACTTGCTTCTTCTCCTTGTTGCAATTGATCTTTCCATGAACTTAAATCAATCCCTTCATCATTAAAAATCATGGTTCTTGAATTTGATAAACCAACAACTCTCAAGTTAATTTTAAGGTTTTCTTTTAAATACTTTTTTTGTTGTTTAATTTGTTCAACCAGTTTTTCTCCCACATTCCCAACACCAGTTATAAAAACATTTAACTGTTTGGTTTTAATTTCAAAGAATTGTTCATGTAAACTGTTTAAAGCTTTTTTTACATCATTTTGAAGAATGACAGCTGAGATATTTTTTTCTGAAGCACCTTGTGCAATGGCTCTTATGTTAATATTGTTTTTTCCAAGAGTGCTAAACATTTTACCACTAATACCCTGATGATTTTTCATATTATCACCAATAAGCGCAATAATTGACAGATTGGTTTCAACGATGATTGGATCAATTTTACTTAATGCAATTTCGTTTTCAAAAGTTTTGTCTATAGCAGTTTTAGCTAAATCAGCATCATTTTCATCAATACCAATACAAATTGAATGTTCAGAAGAAGCTTGTGTAATTAAAATAACATTAATTTTTTCCTG
The DNA here is from genome assembly GCA_002441545.1 of Flavobacteriaceae bacterium UBA6231. GTDB lineage: Bacteria > Bacteroidota > Bacteroidia > Flavobacteriales > Flavobacteriaceae > Yeosuana. Next base: position 1,083 of record DJWL01000188.1, read on the forward strand.
AGAAAGTGTTTCAAATAAACGTTTTGAAAACCCAGGAATTCCAATCATACCACTACCTTGAAGCGTTAACAAGGCAATATTATTGATGTTACTGATTCCTTTAACTGGAATACCAGAATTAATGTGGTCATTTGAAATAATAGTTCCAACAGATTCTGGTTCTAAGGTGTTTTTTATGTGGATTGGGATATTCAAATCAAGTGCTGGTTGTACTGTTGGTGGATATAATACTTTTGCGCCAAAGTGAGATAACTCCATAGCTTCTTGATACGATAATTTTTCAATAGGGTAGGCCTGTTTTACCAATTTTGGGTTGGTTGTAAACATGCCACTAACGTCTGTCCAAATTTCTAGCTGTTCAACATGTAAAGCAGCAGCAACAATAGCAGCTGTAAAATCTGAGCCACCTCTTCCTAAAGTGGTTTGTTCACCACTTTTTGAATTTGAAATAAACCCAGGAAGAATTGTAATACTTTGTTTTGCAGAGTCAAAATATTCCTTAATATTTTTATTAGTCAGTTTATAATCAACTTCAGCTTTTGTAAAGTTTGAATTTGTTATGATTAATTCTTGAGAGTTCTTAAGTTCAGTTGATAAACCACGACTTTTCATGGTTTCTGCTATGATATATGATGAAAGCAACTCGCCATAACTTGTTAACTTATCCGATGTTTTTGGAGATAGTTCATTTATCAAATAAATACCATCTAATAAACTTTTAAGGGTTTCAAGTTTACTATTTACAAAATCTAAAACAGATTTATTATTATCAGGAATTAGTTCAACGATAATATCTAAATGGATTTGTTTAATGGTATCATAAACCATTGAAAAACCAGCATCTTTATTTTTTGCTAAGTTACCAGCTAAAAGTAGTTTATCTGTAATACCACCAACAGCTGAAACCACACATATTACAGAATCTTTTTCAACGTAAGATTTAAGTATGTTAATTACGTTATTTATGTTTTTTGCAGAACCAACAGAAGTTCCACCAAATTTTAAAACTTTCATTATTAATGAATTAGTATTTTAATAAAATATTTTTGATGCAGTAATTTAAAGAAATTACAAAAATAGTCTGAAGAAAAAATAGTTAGCAACCCCAAAGGGTTGTAGTAGTTGTAGTGATTCCAAAAATAGAAATATTCACACCTGAAAAAAGTGTAATAAAATTAACGATATTTTGGCTTAAAAGATTCATTTTATCATGTAAAACTAATCAAAAATATTACTTTTAACTAAATAAAAAAACAAAAGATTAATTTTTACAAAATTCTTAGCTTGAAGTATATTTTATCTAAGAAAAGTTATAATTATCAGGAATAAACCACAAAATTAACAATCGGATTTAAACAGATGAAAATATTTTCTAAAGAGCAAATTTATCAAGGTGATAAACTAACAACAGAACGACAAAATATTAGTTCTACTGATTTAATGGAACGTGCCGGCACACAGATTTTTAATTGGATAAATTTAAGAGTACAAGGCGCTCAAGTGCCTATACATGTTTTTTGTGGTATTGGAAATAATGGCGGGGATGGAATGGTTTTGGCAAGAAATTTAGTTTTAGAAGGGTATCATGTTAAAACCTATATTGTAAACTATAGCGATAAGCGTTCAAAAGATTTTTTAATAAATTATGAACGTGTTAAAAATGTAACCAAACATTGGCCTACATTATTAAATAATGCTGATGAGTTACCTAATATAAATCCTGATGATATTATTGTAGATGCTGTTTTTGGAATAGGACTTAATAGACCAGTCGCAGATTGGGTTAAAAAATTATTTGCGCATTTTAGAGCATCAAAAGCTTTTACATTATCAATAGATATTCCCTCTGGATTACAAACTGATGTGTCACCTAAAGATGAAAACAGTGTAGTTTGGGCAACCTATACTTTGAGTTTTGCATCACCAAAGCTAGTTTTCTTTTTACCAAAAACAGCCAAATTTACTGCTAATTGGGAAGTTTTAGATATTGGACTCGATACTGGATTTTTATATGAAACCAAAACAGATTTTAATTTAATTGGTAAATATGAGGCAATACCAATATATATACCTAGAGATAAGTTTTCTCATAAAGGTCAATTTGGACATAGTTTGATAATTGGTGGAAGTTACGGTAAAATAGGTTCTGTAATTCTAGCATCTAGAGCTGCTTTAAGTGCAGGTGCTGGTTTGGTAACGGCATTTGTTCCAAAATGTGGTTACCATGCGTTCCAATCTTCATTTCCTGAAGCCATGGTTATTACAGATATGAATGAAGAATATATATCTAATATAAATTTTGATTTAAAACCAACAGTTATCGCTTTTGGTGTTGGAGTTGGAACTAATCCTGAAACAGTAAATGCTTTTAGTGATTTTTTAAAAACTAACAAAACACCTCTTGTTATTGATGCGGATGGCATAAATATTTTAGCCAACAATAAAAATCTACTAAAATTATTGCCAGAAAATACAGTCTTAACTCCACATTTAAAAGAACTAGAAAGATTGATTGGAACTTGGACAGATGATTTTGATAAATTAGAAAAGGCCAAAACATTTTCAAAAGAAAATAATATTATTTTAATAATAAAAGGAGCCAATACTATTACCGTTTTTGAAGATACATTTTATATAAATGCTACTGGCAATCCTGGACTTTCAACAGCTGGAAGCGGAGATGTTTTAACAGGAATTATAACTGGTTTGATTTCTCAAGGGTACAATGCGTTGTCTGCCTCAGTTTTTGGTGCATATCTTCATGGTAAATCTGCTGATATTGCTGTAGAAGATTATGGCTATCAAAGTTTAATTGCGAGCCATGTTATTGACTATTTAGGTGCAGCATATATGGATTTATTTAAGCAACCTGAGCAACAACATGAACAATCCAATAATGAATGATTATAAAAAAAGCTGCATTTAGCAGCTTTTTTTATTAGGTATTATACTTTATTATATGTTTAAAGAATCAAAAAGAGTCTTAAGTTTTGGACTTGATGGTCTTGGAGCATCTGGATTAACAACATTACCATTTGGATCAATTAAAATGAATCTTGGAATACTATTTACTTTAAATCCTTTTGTAAAATCTGATTCCCAAGCTTTATCAGCAAATAATTGAATGCCTCCCATTTCTTTTTCAGCTATCATTTTTTTCCAGCCTTCTTTTGAAGCTTCTACTGTTCTTTCTTTATAACCTCTACCATTATCTACAGAAATACTCACGAATTCAATGTTTTTACCATGACATGCTTTTTCAACTTCTTTCAAAGAAGGTATTTCGGCTTTACAAGGGCCACACCAAGTTGCCCAAATATCAATATACACATATTTACCAGCTAAATCTTTTAGTGATGTTGTACCGCCTTTATAATTTTCATAATCAACAAAAGTTGGAGAAGGAATTCCAACTAAATCAGCAAACTCGGCAGCTCTCGCATCCTGACTTTCTTTTTGTTTTGCATAGTAACCAAGCATAACATCTTTAAAACTATCAATTTCAGTTTTCTCATTTCTATATAAAGCCGTATCAATAGTTTTGTTAGCTTCTAAAAAAGCACTTAATTCAGAATTAATTTCAGATATTTTATTATTAAAATCTTCTTCCTCAAAATCAAATAAACTTGGAGGATAAATAGTTTCTTCCTTTAGCGCTTTTTTAGCTAAATAGTTATTTGTTTCAGCACCAAGTCCTGAATACACAATAGTTTCGTCAAACATTTTAGTGTCTAAATTCATATTAATATCGAAACCATTTCGTAAAAAAATAGTAGTGCTTTCTGCGCCATCAAAAAAGTTGTATTTTCCAGCTTCAACTTTTAAAGTATCTTTAAAAGTGCCATCTTCATTTACTTTAATAGTTTTAGAATAGGTATTTGACCTTATAATGATTGAATCACTATTTTTATCAGTTATTTTTCCTGAAAAGGTAACATAATCTTTTGGCTCATTTTTACAGGCTAAAATTCCTAAGGTACTTAATAATAAAATTGTTTTCTTCATTTTTTTGTTTTTGAGGTACTAAAATAATTGTTTTTGTTTTTACTAAATATCTTTTTGTTGATTAATTGGTATTAACAATTAAAATAAATAAAGTTTAATTCAAATTGATATTTACAGAATTGCGTACCATAAAACATTCTGAAGTTGCTGTAATTCCTTTAAAAACCAAATCACTATCGGTTTTTATAATCCTAAACACCTAATTATTAGTTTATTAATTCATGGTTTTAATACTAATAAGCTTACATATATTTAAAAAAAATGTTCTTTTTGTAGTTCGTCGTCATTTTATTTCATATGGTCTAATTTATTAATAAACATTTATTTTTTTTGATAATTTAGTAACTCGATTATGGATTCATTGAGAATATCATATTTTTTATTTCCTGATTATAGCATTTGATTAATAGCAATTTTTAAATGTCCTTTCTACTGTTTGCTTGTGCTTTTTGTTATGTAAATTTTATTGAAAAATAGAATTTATTGAGCACCCCTTTTCTACAACTTATAGTTTGTTATGTAACACTATTATTAATTAATAATTTAAAATGTTATGTTGATGAACAAAATTACTCTCAAATGTTTAAGTAGTAACCCATGGGGTTGTTGCTTAACAATTATTAAAAAAAGATTTAAAAGTATAACCGGTTTGGCCGTGTTGATGCTTTTTTTATTAGTATCTTATCAATCTTCTGCACAAATTGTCATAGGTGATAACGATATAAGTGATTGGTATGCTGCTTTAGAGAATGGAGCTATCACTGCAAAGGTATTTGTTAGTGATGCCAATGACACTAATGATAGTCAGTTTACTAACGGAGCCCAAGACCCCGATTTTATATCAGAATGGGCTTGGACTTATGGTCAAACCAATGACAAAGGGGATATTAGTAACTCTGGCGCTGTATTGCTAAATAATAGAATCTATTTCTTTGGAGATAGAACAGCTATTAATGGGGATGCCCAAATTGGATTTTGGTTCTTTCTAGGAGGTGTTGGACCCGATGGTGATGGTGTAGGTAACGACCCATTCACTGGAATGCATGTAGAAGGCGATTTATTGGCCTTGAGTAACTTTACTAATGGTGGGGGTGTTGTAAATTTAAGGATTTTTAGATGGGTTGATAATCCAGCTGACGCTTTTTACGATACCACACCACTTCCGGATCCAATTAATGCTCCAAATGGTGATGAATCTTCTGGAAATTTGAAATTTTTAGGTGTTACCACCAATGCCTTTGTAAATACTCAGCCTATCAACATTACTGTTCATGGGCCATTTGCGGCTTCGGTAATTGGAGGACAAGATCATATGACTCTTTCTACTTGGAATTATCAAGGAAAAAATGTTCCTAGTGAAGGTGTTCCTCCTTATAATCAATACCATACTGGTGCATTCTTTAATGGTTTTATAAGTTTGGATGGTTTACCACCTGGAGCGGCATGCTTTTCAAGTTACTTACTTGAAACAAGAAACTCTCAGTCTGTTACTGCTTCATTACAGGATTTTGTAGGTGCTGGATTCACAACAGTTCCTCCACCTCCATTAGCTAATCCTGTTAATTATTGTCAAGATGATATAGCTTCTGCACTAACTGCAACAGGGACTAATTTATTGTGGTATGATGATGCAGGATTAACTACATTACATAATGGAGATGGAAGTGCCCCAGTACCTGACACATCTACTCCAGGTATGACATCTTATTGGGTAACTCAAGCAACAGAAAATGGATGTGAAAGTGAAGGAACTGAAGTTGTTGTAACCGTTGATCCACCAGCTAATGCAGGTGACGATAACAGTACCACGGTTTGTGACGGAACTATGGTTGATTTATCTTCTTTGGTAAGTGTAGGCGGCGGAAGCTTTGCCGATGACGATGCCACAGGAGCTTTATCAGGTTCTAATTTTGATACCACAGGTTTATCACCAGGCACTTATAATTTTACCTATACAGTATTAAGCGGAAATACATGTCCAGATGATTCAGCGCTTATTCAAGTGACCGTTAATCCAAACCCATCTTGTAATGCGTATGCTGATAATCCATTAGCATGTTTTGGTGTACCAATTACATTGCATGTAACCGGATCAGGTGGCCTTGGTGGAGCTGATCAATCAAAATACTCATTTTTATGGAGTGGATCAGGGTCTGAATATTTAGATGATACATCGTCAGCTAATCCAACAATGTCGGCTGCTGCACCAATAAGTGTTTATAACTTAACTGTGACAGTTACAGATATTTCTTCAGAAACAAATTGTACAAGTACATGTAATGTATCCGTTGAAGTGTATAACTGTACTCCAAATTGTGAAACAGCCTTTGGTGTTGCTACTCAACATGATGGAGGTTATGATACTGTAGATGAAAGCATAAGCAGTTGCTTCCGTAACGATGGATTTAGTCGTTGGGGATGGACAAATAAGATATCTGGTTTTGGTGAACATGTATTTTCTTTATATGCTGGAGCTGCACAATGTATTTTAGGTAAAGGTGCTTATGCTGGAACAGTAACACTGAATTATGAAAATGACGGAACTGTAACTGTTACTTATAATATGGCTCCTGGATATGTGTTATCTGAAGCTCATGTATACATAGGTTGCGATCCGTATCCAAAAACCAAAAAAGGAAAATACACTGTAGCACCTGGTCAGTATAGTTTTAATGCTGGCAATTTAGGATATGTTCAGACAGACTTTAGTACACCAGCTATTTCAGCTTCTGGAGATTTTTACTTTATTGCTCATGCTGTAGTTTGTGAAAAAGATATTCCAGAAGGATGTTACTTACCAGGTTCACCATATGAAGGTGGAGTATTTGATTATCCTACTTCACCAATTGAAACCGACTGTGATGTTGATACAGGTGGATGGGGTAAAGTAGCTAATAGTAAAGATGTAACTTTTACAGCTTACCCAGTTCCTTTTGAGAATGAAATTAACATTAGCTATAAATTTGATTACGACACCTATGTTAATATTGATGTTTATGATGCTAAAGGTTCATTAATCAAAAAAGCTGTTAATAATAATTATATTAAAGGAACAGTTGACAAAACTACACTAGATTTATCAAGAGCTGATAATCAAATGTACTTTGTAAGGTTGATGACTTCCAAAGGTATGCTTGTTAAGAAAATTATATCTACAAGTAAGCTTTCTAGAGAGTAATATATTAACTTTTAATTAAATGAAAGAGCGGC
>DJWL01000114.1 GCA_002441545.1 Flavobacteriaceae bacterium UBA6231
CCACATGAACTCCTGATTATTATGCACAGTAATTATTCTAATGTCGTTCCGTCTTCAAAAATTACTTTTTCTGGTTTCCAAACGACTTTTAAATCTTTTAGGTCTTTGTTTTTTAAAGCAACGTCATCATCCATAAATTGATTATAGTCAGTTTGAGCATTCCATGTAACTTCTTTTCCTGCTGCAATTGGCTGGTCATATACAAAACTTAATGATTTTATTTCATCATCAAATAAATTAGTGAAAGAAATACTCCCTTTTACTGCTCTTATTCCTTTGTCAGATTTGTTTTGAATCACAAATTTATATGTGATATATTCTTGATAGTCATATTCCGCAAAAGATTTAGAGTAGCAACTAACTAACACACTTTCTGTAAGTTTTTTTATTCTTGCTTCTTCTTCTTTTTTTGCTTTTTCTGCTAATGCTTTCTGTTCGGCTTCAATTTTCTCTTGTTCAGCTTTCCATTCTTTCCCATTGTCTAAAATTTCTCGGTAAGTCATTTCTTCCAATTTTTCTCCTGTCATTTGAAGTCGAATCATACTGCCAGCAAGAAGCATTAATTCTGTTGAGTCTAATTCTGATTTAATTTCCTTAATGTCTTTTTCTGATGTTTCTTCACTAAATTTTCTTTCTAATGGTGATGAACAAGACCAAAGAAGTCCAATCAAACTGATAAAAAGTAATGTTTTTTTCATTGTCTAAAAATTTTTAATGTTAATATTTGAATTTGTTCTTATAGTGCACAACGGACGAAGCTAAGTGCAGGCGGGCATTTCAAAGCAATAAACATCCAATAAACCATTTTGCTTATTAAGTGTATGATGCTTCAAATCAACACTATCTGACCGCTTGCATTTAGCTTTTGTTATGAGCAGTTTGTCATTTGACCAAAGCCAATATTATAAAGGCCAATATTATTATTGATATAATCCAATAAAAGTAGATATATTTCGATGTCAGTAGCAAATCCATGCCGTTTTTCCTCTTATTTAACATGTAAATAAATAATAATTGATATAAAAGCAAATGGAATGCATTAACATAGATTATTACTGAAAAATCTATTTCAATATTTTTACTGATGTGGCCAATAAGAGAATAAGAAAGTAGTGTGGCAAAAAAAGTTGTCAGTGTATACCTGCTAGCCCAATTTCGAGCGAATTCAGCATTTTCACTTTTTGAAGACATTTCCATCAAAATGAATAATATAAAAGAAAAGACAACCAGTGATAAATCGAAATAACTGGAGTTGTCAAAGTGCAAAAAAACACTCACAATCAAATTGATTGCAGCACAAACATAAATTGTAGCCAAAGTTTTGTTATTTATCAAGTTCATTGCTTAAAGATTTAAGATAGAGATTCCAGATTAATTTTATGAAATTTTTCAATAAGAAAATCTGGAATCTCTATAAATGTTAGTAATTAAAATTAATCTTGCAATATTTCATTTTCATACAAAGAAAATGCAGCACCATAAATAATTGAACCGACCCCACCTAATGGCAAACCCCAAAGAGCACCAATAGCATCAGCAATAATAGTTGAAGAACCAGGTCTTTTTAATAATTTGCTGTCATTCCATAATTCATCAGATGATTTTGCCATTAAAACAACTAAGTCCTTTAAGTTAGATTCTAGCTCTGAAATATTTAATGCAAAATCAGAATCTAAGTATTGAATCATTTGATCATTCGTGAAAATAGTCGCGTTTTCTGTCATTTCCATCAATTCAGTATAAAAATAGTCTGATACTTCCCCTCTGTCTTTCAGATCTTGTATAAAGGCAGAGGTGTAAGTCAAAAATTCTGAATTAGAGGAAGAAGAATTTAATACATCTATTCTATTAAGTACTTCCCTATACTCTTCTAAACTCAAAGAATTTGAATATCTATCCGGGTCATTTTGTAAAAGTGCACTTTCAATTAAAGGAAGACAATTCTCAAAAAATAAGTCCATACTTTGAATACTATCACTTTTTAGTTGTTTTAAGTTCTTAACAGACCCAATAACCTCATTGTGCATTTTACAAATTTCAGAATTTGTAATTTTCATCATTGCGGAAGGCTTGTCACCATTATCAGACTTTTCACAACTTTGTAAGGCAGTAATTCCAATTGTAACCAGTACTGCAGCCATTAATTTACTTTTCAAATTTGTTTTAAACATTTTACGTATTATTAAATTGCGCCCTACTTTGTTATGCCGTTTTCGGGTCAACTTTTTCGGCCGTTAATCGCCATTTGTTTTTTTGACTCTTGTCGGTGCTTCTCTTTCTCATACCATAAAGTGGTTGGCTTTACCGTTTCAGTCTTTGTTCAAATTGCTCATAACGTCTACAAATGGACGAAGCACATGGTCGAGCCGACCTCTTGTTTTTCGTCCATTTGTTGTTGTGTGAAGTCGTTCATGCTTTTAAATCTTACAAATCACTTATTTCGTATAGACTGCCTATGCGAATGTAGGTTATGGTTTAAAAGCACGAAATTACATTTTTTTTGCTCCTGCAATTTAATCACGTAAAAAAAACGAA
>DJWL01000055.1 GCA_002441545.1 Flavobacteriaceae bacterium UBA6231
CTAACAGCTAACAGCTAACAGCTAATACCCATACTTATCTTTCCAGCGTTGTTTTAAAAAATCCTGATAGGCTTTTTCACGGGCATTATTTCCGGGTTCATAAAATTTTAAACCTTTAAGGTCGTCGGGCATAAACTCTTGGGCTGCAAAATTATTCTCATAGCTATGTGCATATTTATAGTGTTCGCCATAACCAAGTTCTTTCATTAATTTAGTTGGTGCATTCCTTATATCTAATGGCACCGACAAATCACCAGTTTCTTTTACTAGTTGTTGAGCCTTACTTATGGCCATATAAGCTGCATTGCTTTTTGGAGAGCAGGCTAAATAGGTAGCACATTGGCTAAGAATAATTCTTGATTCTGGGTAGCCTATAGCTGCAACCGCCTGAAAAGTATTGTTGGCAATAACCAAAGCCGTTGGATTGGCATTGCCAATATCTTCACTGGCTAAAACAAGCATGCGTCTGGCTATAAATTTAACATCTTCGCCACCTTCAATCATTCGGGCTAACCAGTAAACAGCAGCGTTTGGATCGCTTCCTCGAATAGATTTTATAAAAGCCGAAATAATATCGTAATGCTGTTCGCCTGTTTTATCATATCTAACTGTATTATTTTGAACTTTTTTCAGTACAGACTCATCTGTGATGATAATCTCATCTGCATTTTCTGAATTGATGATAAGTTCAAAAATATTCAGAAGTTTTCTGGCATCACCCCCTGAAAGTTTTAAAAGAACATTGGTTTCTTTAAGGGTTATGTTTTTTTTAGATAGATAAATGTCTTGATTAATGGCACGGTTTAAAAGCGTTTCTAAATCACTTTTGTCAAACGAATTAAGGATATAAACCTGACAGCGAGATAAAAGGGCTGGAATCACCTCAAAACTAGGGTTTTCGGTTGTTGCTCCAATAAGCGTTATCCAGCCTTTTTCAACAGCTTGTAATAAAGAATCTTGTTGCGATTTACTAAAACGATGAATTTCATCAATGAATAAAATAGGGTTTTTGGTTGTAAATAAACCACCACTTTGTTTAGCTTTATCTATAACATCACGAATGTCTTTAACACCAGAATTAATGGCGCTTAAGGTGTAAAAAGGTCTGCCAGATTCGGTTGCAATAATATTGGCCAAAGTTGTTTTACCTGTGCCTGGTGGCCCCCAAAAAATCATCGATGGAATAAGCCCTTGCTTTATTTGTGGTGTTAATGAACCCTGCTTGCCAACCAAATGGGATTGACTCAGATAATCATTGAGGGTTTTTGGTCGTAATCGTTCAGCTAAAGGTTCATTCATAGAAGTAAAATTAAAGTAATTTTTTAAGTTTTAGTCGCGACTCCAATAAAAAATATTTGATATTTAACTGACATTTTAGCATTTATAATAATGTTGGTTGACTATTTGCTACTTTTAATATTATGAAAGAAGAAGAGCATTTTAAATTTTCCACAGGTGTTGTTGCTTATCCAATAGCAATTACACTTTTTATTTGGCTGGTATTTTGGTTTGAAGTTCGCTTTGGATATAATTTCACAAAGTTTGGAATTTATCCACAAACACTTAAAGGGTTAAAGGGAATTATTTTTAGTCCATTTATACATGGCGATATTTATCATATTTATCACAATACAATTCCTTTATTTATATTATCGATGGCCATGTTTTATTTTTACAGACCAATTGCTTGGAAGGTTTTTATTTTTGGAATTTTAATCTCAGGTTTTTTAACTTGGTGTATTGGACGACCATCCTTCCATATAGGTGCCAGCGGACTAATATATGTACTTGTTAGTTTTATTTTCTTTAAAGGTGTATTTGCAAAATATTACAGACTTATAGCTTTGTCATTGCTTGTTATTTTTCTTTATGGTAGTATGATTTGGTATGTGTTTCCAATAGAAGAAAACATGTCGTGGGAAGGACATTTATCAGGCTTAATTACCGGATTAGTATTTGCTTTATACTTTAAAAAGGAAATTCCTAAACCCCAAAAATACATATGGGAAGAGGAAAATTATAATGCAGAAGATGACTCCTTTTTAAAACAATTTGATGAAAATGGAAACTTTATTGAATATATAGAACCTAAAGTTGAACACCAGGAACAACCAACTATTACATATAATTATAAAGAAAAAAACGATTAGAGGCGTTGCCTCACTACTTCATATAAAAAAGCACCACAAGCAACCGACACATTAAGTGATTCTATATCTCCAAGCAACGGCAATTTAGCTTTATCGTCAACAATTTTTAATATAGAAGGGTTGATACCTCTATCTTCTGATCCCATGATAATGGCACAAGGTTCATTAAAGCTAACATCGTATAAGGTGTTGTTTGTCTTTTCAGTAGCTGCAATAACTTTAATGCCTGAGGCTTGCATATAAAAAACAGCATCTTTTATATGATCTACTTTGCAAATAGGAACTTTAAAAACAGCACCTGCACTTGTTTTAATGGTATCGCCATTTACAGGAGCACCACCTTTTTTCTGTATTATGATACCGTTTACACTGGTGCATTCAGCAGTTCTAATGATGGCTCCAAAATTTCTAACATCACTTATTTGGTCTAACAAGAGAAATAAAGGCATTTTACCAGATTCAATAACCTCGATTACCAAGTGTTCTAACTCATGGAATTCAATGGGAGATATTTGGGCAACAGCACCTTGGTGATTGCTTTTTGTAAGTCTGTTAAGTTTTTCAACAGGAACATATGACGAACTGACGTCTTTCTTTCTTAATAAACTTTCTAATTCAGTGAAAAGCTCTCCTTTTAATCCTTTTTGAAGAAAAACTTTATCAATAGTTTCTCCTGCATTTATTGCTTCAATAATTGCTCTAATTCCAAAAATTTGTGTTTGATCTTGCATGGGGTAAAGGTATAAAAAAAACCACCTTATATAAAGGTGGTTTTTTAAATAATCTAAATCAAGATTTAAGGATAATCTTCTATTTTAGCAGTGCTTTTATAACCTTCATATATCCATGGTTCACCAGGAATATCAGAAAATTCTACTTCAAAATGAATACTGTCTACTGTTTCTCCACTTGGAGTAGTGGCACCACCTTTAGTGATTGAGCCGTTAATAGTAACAGTTACACCATAATAGTGTTCATCTGCATCGGTAGCAGAAAAAGTCAAAGTATTAGGATCAAAATTTACTTTAGCAAGTAAACCCCAGCCATGACCTTGGTCATCTATCCATATTTTATCTGCGTCATTGTCGCCAGTATTAAGAGTTGATATGGTATTATGATCATAAAAGTCTCCATCCCAATACATGTCAACAACCCATGTTCCTCTTACATCATCAGTAAGGATTCCATTAGGTTCTGGAGTAACATCATCTTCTTCACAAGAAATGAATGTAGTTATTAGGGCAAAACTTAAAAAAAGGTAGCCTAATTTTTTTAAAATTATATTATATTTCATTGTTTTAATTTTTGATTAATAGTAATCTTCAGTTTGAGTAAAGACAGTTACGAACGCATAAGGGCCAGCATCCCAGTTAACTTTTAGTGTTAGAGTTTTGGCAACAGGATCTACTGTTAAACTAGTAAAAGTATTAACTCCTCCGAATGTATTAGTAGTAACAGTACCTTCACTAGTAAAATCGTTTGCAGCTATATTATTGGCTTTAAGGACCAAACCTAGTGTGGCATAAGAAACACCAAGTCCTCTTCCGTATTCATACCAACCACCTTGTGCATCAGATATGGCATATCTGTCATTGCCTAAGTCCTTAATAATAAAAGGACCATTATCCTGGTATCCAGCAGGAGAGCTGCCGTTCCTTGAAACGGAAGCTGTATACATACCAGCGATACTAGTAACAAGATCACCATTACATTCAGGGTACAAGACTACTCTATTTGAAGTAGCTGCAATGTTGTCGTCATTAAAAGCGCTATATGAGACTAAATAAACATCAGGACCATCTTCTACTGAAGTTCCTCCAAAGTATTTCCCTTTTACACGTGTTTCTAAATCTATTTCTACTCCTCCAGCTGTTGCCACTGCTCCTGGATCTGAATAAGAGGTAGCATCACAATCAAGCACAACATTACCTCCTTCAAGTGTAATCTTAGGTAAATAAGTGATTGTTGATGCATTATCACCAAGATATGGTGTATCACTATCACTACAACTAGTTAGCATCAATCCAATGATTGAAAATGTAAATAATAATTTAAATCTTTTCATATTTAATTTTTTTTATTAATTATCCCAAAATATTCTATCCGTAATAATTCTTTGCGGTAATGCATTAGGGTTTAAACTTCTTTCGGTTTCTGGATATAACCATGTAGAAGGAAAGCCGTTATTTGGTAACACCGATAATGGTGGATTTTGCCAAATTCCATCAGAAAATAATCTACTCTGAGTTCTATCAAACCTACGAGCTTCTATCCATCCTTCATCCTCTTGAGTTCCATTTAAAGATATCCATTTTTGAATTGCAATCATATCAATTTTATCAACCAATGGATCTGAACTAGAGTATCCAAGAGAGCTTAAATAAGTTGCTGAATCTGCAGCAAGACCCATATAAGCAAAATTTAATGCAACTGCCGTTTCGAATGCATCTGTTTCATCGTCTGCTGTTCCATATCGTGCATCGGCTTCAGCTCTTAAAAACCAAACCTCCCATGGGCTCATTAAAAGGACAGGCTTATCTTGGCCATAAGAATAGTTGTTAGCCAAGCTGTAATTAGTTGCTGGTGCTGTAAATGGTTCATCATCTATGGTACCTTGATCTATACCATGTAATTGTCCTGCAAAAGTTCCTGTAGTTGCTTTGGTATACAATACCTCACCTCTAGGATCTTCTAAATCTGTAATCACATTTAAAAATGCATTACTAGCAAAATAAAACATACCAACTCCAAATTCAGCTCTGGCAAACATTGGATTTTGATCACCGGAAGCACCAGAAAAAGGTATAAAAGGCATGTCTGCTTCGGTCTCAATAAACGTACCAGAAGATATTAGACTTTGAATAGCTGCTCCTTGAGGATTAACTTCAGAAGTTCTCATAAGAACTCTCAATTTCAAAGAATTGACAAATTTTTTCCATTTAGAGATATCACCACTATAAATAAAATCTGCGCTTCCAACTTCTCCTTCAGCTGCCACATCGAATTCACTTAATGCTTCATCTAACATAGTTACTAAAGCAGGGTAAATTACAGTCTCAGCAGAATCATAATTTGGAGCCAATATTGAACCATCATTAATAGCGCCTGATATGGCTTCTGTAAATGGAATATCTCCAAAATGGTCTACCAACCCTTGATACATATAAGCTATTAAAGTTTTAGAAATACCACGATAGGCAGCGGAATTACTATTTTTATTAATATAACTTAAATCAGCAAGGACATTGGCATAAGCACGTTGCCAGTAACCATTATTGTCAGTAGCGGCAGAAATATAACGCTCTGCATTCCCAGTTGAAACTCCAATACCCCAAGTGTTGTATTGTGACCATAGAAATGAGTCACTGTAATTTAAATCTGTCTCGATAACGTATCCCATAAAGCCAAGAGCCGAAGCTAAAATCTGTGAATCACCAGCTGAAGGGAATGTATTAGGGTCTATATTAACTTCTTCTAAACTATCTTCACAAGAAAAGCTTAGTGTTAAAAATAGAATAAGAATTATTTTAAAATTGTTCTTCATCGTATTATTTTTTTTATTAAAATGACAATTGTATGTTAAGCCCAAAGCTTCTAGAAGAAGGTGTTTGAGTAGTCTCAATACCTTGTGCATTGCCTGTTAAAGTAGGTCCATTTACTTCTGGATCTGCATATTTATTTCCGTCTGGTAACCAGTATTTTAGGTTTTTACCATAAAGCGATAATCTAGCATTTGTCAAAAATACATTTTCCAACATCTTTTTTGGAAATGTATAACTCAATTCAACCTCTCTTAATTTTAAATAACTTGCATCAATTAAATGATCTGTAACTGGCGCATCAAAATCAGTCCAAAATTGTTCTTCAGTTATTATATTTGTATTTTCAGAATAAGTTCCATCGCCATTATCTACTACGGAATTTGGAAATATAAAAGGCTCTCTATTAAATTCAGTAGTTCTAAGAGCAGTACCATTAAAATGAGTATTATATGAGGTTTGAGAAGCAAAGTATCCTCCTTTTTTCATATCAAATAAGATTTTAAACCCAAAACCTTTATATTGGGTATTGGCACCAAAACTCATTAAGTAATCAGGTTGAAAATTGCCTATATAGTCATCATCAGCATATACTGGATAACCAGTGTTTGGATCAACAATAACTTGTCCTTGATCATTATACTTATAATCATTACCTTTGAAAGTACCAAAAGGTAGACCTTCCTTCGCTACCAAAGTAATTGTTGTACCAGCAGCAAACCCAAATTGTCCTACGGTTAATTCATCTATATCATCAGAAATTTTGATAACTTCACTTTCGTTTTTGGAATAAGTTCCAAATAGTTCAAAATCCAAACCATCAATTACTCCGTTAAGTGGTTTAAGACTTAAAGTAACTTCATGACCTTTATTCACCATCTTACCAATATTGCTTGTAGTTGTTGTATACCCGGTAGACCTAGGTAGGCTAATAGAAACAATTTGATCTGAATGGTCTGAATGATAATAAGTATAAGAAACATTTACTTTATTATTAAAGAAACCTAAATCAGCACCAAATTCATAAGTAGTAGTAAGCTCTGGTTTTAAATCAGGATTTCCAATCGTATTTCCAATAGTGAATCCAGGCACTCCATTTTTCGGGAAGAATAATGAATAATCTCCTAAGCCAACAATATCAGGGTTTCCAATAAAATATGAATTTAGAAGATATAAACCTGCATCTTTACCTGAAGTACCATAACTTCCTCTAATCTTACCGTAGTTTAAAATATCGTTTTTAATATTGAAAAGGTCAGTAATTATAACTGAAGCTCCTACCGCACCATATAGAAAGGAATTGCTTTGTGCAGGAAGTGTAGAAGACCAGTCATTTCTGGCAGAAAATTCTAAAAATGCTGCATTCTTGTAACCAATACTGGCATTACCTAAAACACCATAAATTCTATATTTGCTTCTATACATATTAGAACCAGGTGTTTGTACACTATTTGATAAGTTAAATACATCAGGAACAACCAATCCTCCAACTGTAAATCCAGTTAACGATTTAGATTCTTTTTGAAAGAAATTATAACCTGCAGAAGCAGTTATTTTAAAATCTTTATTAAGTTCTTTGGTGTAATTTGCTAAAAAACTAGCATCAAGGGTTAATGTTCTATCATTATAATTAGTATAATCTCCTAAGGAACTATGTTTAGTATTACGTGTTGCAATTTCTGCATTATCAGTCCAAACTAATTGCTGTGCTGGAGTAAAAGTTGGTGTCCATATATCTGTTTGAGTAGTTACAATATTTCCACCAAAACGACCTGTTAAGGTTAGATCACTAATAATTTCATAGGATAGGGATGCATTTGCAAGAAAGTTATCAATATTTGCCTCATTACCATATTCATTTAAAATGAAATATGGATTTACAGAGGAATAAGAACCCCAATAACCATTTATGTCGTGAAATGGACTTTTATAATCTCTTAATTCTGTAAATGGAATATTAATGGGAGATTGTACTGCCATGGCATAAGCGTTGTTTCCTTCAAACGCACGAGATCCTTCTTGTGCAGTATTTTGTTTAACATTGGCATAACTAACTTTAAAATTTGATTGCAACTTATCGCTCAATTTAGCCGAAGAGTTGAAAGTAATGTTATTCCTTTTGTAGTAGGTGTTATCTAGAACCCCCGTTTGATTAGTATTACCATAAGATGCAAAGTATGAAAATCCATCAGTAGTACCAGATATGTTGAAACTATGTGTTTGAGTATAACCAGTATTAAAGAAATCTTCTAATTGGTTTGGTACTGCACTATAAGGTCTAAGCAATGCTTCTAAGGAACCATCACCGTCTGAATCAATTGGAGACGTCCAAGGCCTAATAACACCATCTACTCTAGGTCCCCAAGACCAGTTCTCACCCGAATCAATGCTACTATTACCATATCCTTGTCCGAATTGATTTTGACGTTTTAAAACAACATAAGCCTCTTCCATAGAAGAAGAACCATTATAATTAATTTTCAATTTATCGCCTTTACTACCAGATTTGGTTGTAATCAAAACAACACCAGAAGCACCACGAGAACCATATAAAGAGGTTGCAGAAGGGCCTTTAAGTATAGTTACAGATTCAATATCATCTGGATTTATATCATTAAATCTATTTCCAAAATCTGAATATCCAGTTGTAGAACCTCCATCTCCACCTCGAGTAGCAGAGTTGTCAATAGCTACACCATCAACAACGATTAATGCATTGTTATTTCCTGTAAGCGATCCTTCACCCCTAAGTACAATTCTTGTAGACGCCCCTACAGAACCTGAACCAGTTGATAATTTTACACCAGCAGTTTTACCTCTTAATGCTTCTAAAGCATTTTTATTAGGTGTTGATAATAAGTCTTCAGATTTTACCGTTTGGTTAGCATAAACTGTTTCTCTTGCATTTCTGTCACCAGTACCCAAAGCAGTTACAACAACTTCTTCTAAAGCCTCTGCATCTTCTTTCATAGAGACATTAACTGTGCTAGAAGCACCAATAGGGATTTCTTGTGTGGTATATCCAACAAAACTAAAGACAAGAGTAGACCCTTGACTTGTTGAGATTGAATACTTACCATCGAAATCTGTTGAAGTACCAGATGTAGTACCTTTAATTAAGACTGTAGCTCCAGGAAGGGGTAAACCAGAAGCATCTGATACGGTTCCTGAGATAGTCTTTTCTTGAGCAAATGTTATTTGCACAACAAACGCTAGGAATAGCGTTAGAATTCCACTAAACTTTGTTTTCATTTTACGATTTATTTGAATTAGTCAATGCCAAAAATCATAATAAAAAGTTAATAAAACAATAAATTTTGGTTAAAATTCACATTTTACTTAAAAAAAAAATCAAAATACATGAGTATATGCCTAAAAATTCGCTGTTAAACTTAAATGTACTTGCGAATTTGCGAATTTAAATTTTTGTGTGTTAGTTTTTCCGTTAGCGAAATTAAGTTTTAAAAGTCCAGCGTTGGACAGTATTCCAAAGCCAAAACCGTACGCGTAAAGTTTTTCTTTGGTATGAGTAATTTTATTTTCAAATGTAGCAGCATCAATTATTGAATGTATATATATTGTAGAATTTAATTGAAGTCTATATTCAGTATTAATAATTCCATATGAAGTGCCTAAAATGCTATTCTCATCAAAACCTCTNNAAATTGGAGTATTGTGGTTTTCTAAATTCATAGCCTAGTGTCAAGTAATTAGATTTATAATCTGAAACAGCCAAATATGAATTTGTTTTTAATAGATTATTGGATTCTGTAGTTTTAATCCCTGTGTATAATTTGTGTTTAGAATTTATTTGATAATTAAGTTTTACAGATTGATTTACGGTCGTAAAAGATGAATCTTGCTTAAAAATATGAAGTTGTAAATCCAATCCAACAGGAGTATTTAATATGTATGGCATATTAACTTCTGCCTGAAAAAGTTTTTGGCTACTTTGAGTACTTTTGTATTGAAGGTTGAATGATTCGCCATAATTTAAAGTATTTATTAGATTTAAATTTAAATACCCATTTAAATCTAGCTTATTGGTTTGTTCGTTTGTCCCAAAACCTAAAAACCCATCAAATGTATTGCTTTTTGTTTTTTCTACATATATATATAATGTTGTAGAGTCTTTAGTAAATAAAACTTCAGGTGATTTTATTTGTTTAGCAAATCGCAGGTTATTTAATTGTTCGGCTTTATCTTTTAAGGTATTTAAGTCAAAAGTTTGATTAGGCTTAATTTTTAAATAATATTTTAAATATGGTTTTGGAAATTTCTCATAGCCTTTTATGATTATGTTGTTTAGGTCTCTTTTTTCTGTTTGTGAATTTAGTATTAAATCAGCTTTTAGGATTCCATTATTATCTGTTTGAATATTAGATAAACTTAATTTGGAAAATGGAAATCCACTATTTGAAATTTCAGCATTAATAAAATTTAAAGAGCTTTCTATTTTTGGTATTGGTAATTCAAAATATTTAGGATATACTTTTTTTGAAACAGAGTTCAATAAAGATTTAGAAAGATTTGTTTTGTCATAGTATATATATATGGTATGATATTTCTTTTTTAATTGAATTTTAACCAAAAAGGATGAGTCATTTTCTTTTTCAATTTTTGAAGACTCATTTTCAATAAATCCAATTTTGATTAGTTTCTTTTGAACAGAATCTATTTCAGAGGATATTAACGAATAATTTTTATGATTTTTTGAATACCCTATTGAATCAACTAACCTGCTTTCAATATCATCATTACCAAAAATTTTAAGTCTTAAATTTTGACCAATTGCTATACAAGAAAAAAATAGGTATATAATTAGTATTGTAATTGACGTTTTTTGCACAACTAATAATCAAGGTTAATACATTGTAAAACTAACGGAAAAAGAACATTTATTATATAGTGTATAAATTAATTTTTGAATTCAAATGAAATTATTGCTCTACCTTTTATTAAAAAAGATAAAATAATTAATAAAAACACAAATTTAAAGTGTTGAATACTAATCAAAACGAGCTTATATTATAACTACTTTAAAAAAAATATGGTTATGTTGTGAAAATTAATCTTTTAGGGTTTGAAAAATACTTTTTTATTTCTACATTTGCAGCCCTCTAAACAGAGGTAATTTAAATAAACATATAAATTATATGCCAACAATTTCACAATTAGTACGAATAGGAAGAGCCAAAATAACCAAGAAGAGTAAATCGGCTGCTTTAGNNCTCTTGTATCATGTCCACAGCGTCGCGGTGTTTGTACTCGTGTTTACACTACAACACCAAAAAAACCTAACTCAGCAATGCGTAAAGTTGCAAGGGTAAGGTTAACAAATGGTAATGAGGTGAACGC
>DJWL01000110.1 GCA_002441545.1 Flavobacteriaceae bacterium UBA6231
AAGAATAAAACAAAAAGAGCAGAAATTTCTGCTCTTTTTTAGTTTCTATTTTTAATTAAAACATAACCTTGTAAAATTCGTCCGTCTGAAACTTTTAGAACATACCAATACGTTCCAGTTGGTAAAATTCTGCCATTAAACTGTCCGTTCCATTCAAAAGTTCCATTGATAATTTTTTTCAAAACAGCAGTGCCAAATCTGTCTACAATAGTGATTTCTGAGTTAGGATAATTTTCCATTCCTGTGATTTTCCAAGTGTCATTTATACCATCAGAATTAGGAGTGAAAGTATTCGGAATATCAAAAATGGTAAAATTCATTTCGCCAATAATACAGCCCAATTTTGTTTTTACATAAACGGTATAACTTCCATTGTTTAAATTCGGAAAATCTGGATTGTTTTGCCAATTTGAATTATCTAAAGAATAAACGAAATCACCATTTGCCGAAAGTAAAACTTTCGCATCATTATTCGTGATTTCCACTTTTAAAATATTGGCTAAAATAGATTGATTGACTAGAGTAGAACTTGTATTTTTACAATCAGAACTATTGGTAACTTCTACAGTATATTTTCCTGCTTCTGAAATGGTAATTATTCTCTTATCCCAAATAACTTTAGGCGAAGAATCTTTTGTCCATTCATATTTTTTGAAACCTGCACCTGCATCTATATCTACGGATAAACCTTTACAAAATTCTGCATTTGCAGGAAGATTTACCACAGGTTTTGGATTAAGTTGAAGTTTCAACTGAACCATTTTCCAACAACCATCTGCGCTTTTTACTTTTACATTAAAAATATTAAAACCAATGATGAGATTTCTATTGGCAAAATCAGCAATTGGATTGTTGTTTTGGTCAAAATATTCAAAACTGTAAGCCGAAGAACTTGTGATGATATTTTCTTGATATTTTCTTAAATCTTCGGTTTTAGAATTGGCGGTAGTATCATTGCAAAAGGTTAACTGATAATCATTTGCAGGAAGTGAATTGGCGGTTAAAGTGACTTTAATTTCTAGTTTTGGACTTTCGCAATTATTTAAAGTTTGTGTAACAAAATACGAAGTATTGTTTTGAAGAAGAGTTGTGTTAAGCAAAACATTTCCTAGACTATCATAAAACTTCAAAGAATTTCCAGCTACAACTAAATCTTTAGTTTGAGCATTTCTGGAAGTACAAAAATCTTGATTTGTATTTCCTGTAGGAAGTGGAGTAGCATTCACTTTCACTTGAATAGCAATCTTATCACTTTCGCAGCCATTAATGGTTTGTGAAGCGTAATAAGCAGTTCCATCAATCAATGGAGTTGTAGTATTTAAAACATTTCCAGAATCGTCATACCAAATAATATTTTGACCATTAATGCTGATGTTTGAAATTTTTGGAGCATCAATCGCACAAAAAATTTGTGATGATATGGCAGTTGGTAAAGCAGGTGAAGTAATAATTACTTTTTGGTTTTGGGTAAAAGTATTTCCGTTTCCATCATCGTAATTCCAAGTAATGGTATATGTTCCAGGAATGGAATATTGTAAAGCATCTGTGGTAGTTGCTGTAATTTTACCAGAACAATTATCTGTTGCAGTGGGAGTCGTAGAAACTACAGTGTGACAATCGCCAGTTATATCTGGTAAATTTATAATATCTGGATTTGGTGGTGTTTTGTCTTCCACTTTTACTTCTACAGTAAATGTACCATCACAACTTCCTGCTCCAGAAATAACACAAGAATAAGTACCCGAATTTGCTGAAGTAGCGTTAGGAATGATAGGATTTTGGTCTATAGAAGTGAAACCATTCGGACCAGTCCATGAGTAAGAAGTTCCACCAGAAGCTTGAAGTTTTATATCTGCGTTTGGGCAAACTGGGGAATTGGAAAATATATTTATTGATGCGTTACAGTCATAAAATTTTGCAACATTTGTGCTTCCAAAAGTGTAAATAAAGTTTTTATTGGCAAAAATAGCATCAATTGGGTCTTCATAATAAGAGCCCCAAATCAATTTCCCTTCTGTAGAGAATTTAGAAAAGAAACCTTCGTTATATATGTCATAATAATCTAAATAAGAGTTTGGTGTACTAATGTTTTTTTTACTTCCAGTATAGCCACCGATAAAAATATTGTCATTTTCATCAACACTTAAGCAATATAAATTGTCGTCATTACTTATACCACTTTGGGAATCATCACCATAATAAGTACCCCAGATTTGTTTGCCATTAGCATTGAATTTAGTGATAAACATGTCTTGGGTGTAATTTCCACTAATTTTGTTTTGATGAGTACCCAAAGTTGCTATTTTTTCAATAGCATTCGTTACTCCTGCTATTATAATTTCATTATTGGTGTTTACCTCTAATCCTCTCAAACTGGTATATCCTTCTCTTATATTATGGAAATCACCATAATAATTTAATCCTCCATAAAAAGTTCCCCATTCATATTTAAAATCTTTATTAAACTTCATTAAAAAGGTATTCCCATTACCTATTATATCTATCTGATGTGTTCCTGGTGTAGCTTGCCATATATCTGTAAAGGTGTATCCTACATTTGTTCCTAAGTATAAATTATCATGTGTATCAATAGCTAAAAAAGTTCTACCATCGTAAGAATTATATAGTGACATTTTTTTTGCGCTAATAAACTTACCACTTTTCTCAAAATGAGCAATGTAAAAATTTTTAGGACCTTTTAGAACAGGAGCATTAATGATACTTTCAGAAATATAGTTAGTATTATTTACTGCTCCAGTAAATATGACTTCATTTTTACTATTAATCACCACATTTATTATTGTATCATAACTTTCATCACCAAAATATGTTCCCCATATTTTTATTCCTTGATTTGAAAGTTTCAGTATAAATCCGTCACAATTTTCCGTAGTTGCGTATTGATAGGGATATTTAGAAGAATGTTCTTTATAAGCACCGGGAGTTGTAATGGTATTATTTCCATTTTCATCATCTGCTGCTGAGCCTACTATATATATGTTATTTTCTTGATCTATTGCAAAATCATTTACATCATTAGTACCATTACTGCTATCATATTTAACATGGTTACCAATATAAACTCCATAAATTTTATTACCATTTGCATCAAATTTTGCGAAATATCCATAATTTATTGAGTACCAATCGTTTTCATTATAATCATTAGTTGCTATATTGTATTGAGCTAGTCTAATATCTAGAGTGTAAATAGAATTGTCTTTTTCTACAATTTTATTGATTCTTCTGTGATGAGAACCATTACTATTTCTTACTTTCCAAATCCTTGTAGGAACAGGGTCTATCACTACCGTTTTTTCAAAAGAATCTTGTGGAGCAGCAAACCCGAAAACGCCATTTTCTATTTCTCTGAAAAGAACAGATAAATCTGTTCTTTTAGAAGGTTCTTCTATCCAAGAATGCGGAATATTTTCTTGCATTTCTCCAAATCTTAGATTCATAGAGAGTTTACCATCTTTGAGTTTGGTTTTTGCTCCTTTAAATTTGAGTTTAATGTCAGAAATTTTTCCTTTTGGATGGATGATGAAGTTATACTCAATGGTTTTAGCAGTATCTTTTGGTTTGAAGAAAACCAAATCTATATTGGGATAAATGTTTTTATAAGTAATTTTTTGGTAACGGTGAACTTCTGTTACGCCTTCTGGTTTATGGGGAATGTTGTAGTAATTTTCATAATCCGTAGATTTTCCTTCGGCAATGATCTCAGGGTTTTTATTGGCATTTAGAAAGTCTATGTCAACTCTATGAAACTTAAATTTATAGTCATATTCATCTTTTGGTTTTCTATCAAAAGCAGTTAAAGAATTTTCGACTTTAGATTTTTTCTTTTTCGTTTTTTCTACTTCGTAAACGTCATAAGAAAAACCTTCATTTTTGATTTGAACATTTAGTCCACCAGAATTAAATAAATATTTAACTTTAGAATTGGCATTTCCCTTTTGGTCAATAATTTGACCTTTGTTTTCATAAAAATAAAAATCAGATTGCGATTGCAATTTTTGCTGAGAAAACACAGAAATAAAAAACGAAAATATAAAAAGAAAATAGAGTTTTTTCATGGTTATTTTTAGACCTTCAAATCTACTAATTCCATTAGTGATGACAAAAATTTTAACTCAAAAAAATAAATGAATTAGGGTTTAGAAAAGCAAAAAGAGCAGAAATTTCTGCTCTTTTTTTTGGGTTATGCTTTTGGAGATTCACCTTCATGTTTAGAAGGTTTTTCTTCTATTATTTTAGCATCCTCTTCTTTAGGATTTTCGCCTTTTAAGTAAGACGGAAGATTAAGGCCTGCCATATTGAATAAATCATTCAATGGAGGAACGGTTTTCATCATTCCTGAAACAAAATTAGCAGTAGAAGTGTTTCCTTCGGGATTGTTTCCGCCATCCCAAACGGTAATTTTATCAATTTTGATGTTTTTAACTGCTTCCACTTGAGTTTTTACCAATTCTGGTAATTTTTCAATCAATAATAATTGGAAAGCACTATTGGTATCACCACCTGCAGCTTTTACAATTTGGTCATAACCTTCTGCTTGTTTGGTTAAGATTTCATAAAGACCTTTTGCTTCTGCTTCCATTTTGGCAAAAATAGCATCTGCTTCACCTTTTGCCTGAAGTCTTATTTTTTCTGCTTCTGCTTCTGCGTCAATGATAGCTTTTTGTCTTGCTATTTCAGCTGGAACTACAATATTGGCATTCTGTGTAGAGCGTTCTCTTTCAGCTCTTGCTGTTTCAGCTTTTTGTTCGGCTAAGTAAGATTCCTCTAAAGCTTTTGCCGATTGTACTTTTTCAGCGGCCATTGCTATTTTCAGCGCTTCCGCTTCTTTTTCACGTCTTTGTGCATCAGAATTG
>DJWL01000092.1 GCA_002441545.1 Flavobacteriaceae bacterium UBA6231
TACAGTCTGCTTTGGCATTAAAAAGGCCTATAAATAGAAAAACAAAGGCAAACAAACAATACTTTATTTGTGTCTTAGTTTTTAACAACAGATTAAAGGTAATTTTTTTCATAAGCTTGAAAATTAGTATTGACTATAGCAACTTTTAAATTTATTTTTTAGCCATACAAATAATTTGTACAGACAATATTTTATCAAAATTAAAAAGTAATGAGGGAAAAATGCTGCATAGCAACATTAAAAACTTTATATAAGAAATTAGATTTGGGGTCATAATTTTCTATTTTGTATGTTGAACAAAGCAACGTATATGTTATTATTAAATCAAAAATAAATGTTAAATAACTTAAATACTCGATAAAACGGATAGCTTTAACACTTAATCGGTTTAAAAGTATTATTTAACGATTAATAATTTTTTACATATGTTTTCTTGTAGGTTGTTTAACTTGCATAATTTTACATTTGGTTAATTATTTTTAAATATGTAAGCAAATTAAATGCATTTTATCGAGAAAAACAACTTTTTATCGATAAAAATTACTTTTAAACGAATTTTATGAAAAAAATAATATTAGTAAGACATGCAAAATCTTCTTGGGAGTTTAATATTTCAGATCATGAAAGACTTTTAAATTCAAAAGGAAATAACGATGCTCATAAAGTTTCCCAAGCTATTTATGGCAAAATTAAGCCAGAATTGATAGTTTCAAGTGATGCTAAACGTGCGAAAACTACTGCTGAAATCTTTATTTCAAATCTAAAAATCAATCCTGAAAATTTAGTTTTAAATAATTTGTTATACGATTTTTCAGGTCATGATTTACTAAGAGTTATAAAGAGTTGTGATAATTCAGTTAATGAATTGATGATTTTTGGACATAATAACGCCATTACAAATTTTGTTAATGCTTATGGTAGTATATATATAGACAATGTTCCAACTTGTGGAGTAACTATTATAGAATTCAAAATTGAAAACTGGAATGAAATAATTAAAGGGAAAACTATTGAAACAATTTTTCCTAGAGATTTAAAGGGTTAGTTTGTTTAAAAAAGGGAAAAAAACAATAACTATAACTGTTTTTTTAATCTAGTTGTTTTATAGAAATAGAATATATTTGTGTATAATTAGATTTTAGAATGACAAAGCCCGAAAAGCACAACAATAGTTATATAAATAGAGAAATAAGTTGGTTGCAATTTAATGCCAGAGTTTTACAAGAAGCCGAAGATGAATCGGTACCACTTATTGAGAGATTAAGATTTTTAGGGATTTTTTCAAATAATTTAGATGAGTTTTTTAAAGTACGATATGCTACAGTTAAGCGAATAGTTCAAGCAGGAAAAGGTGGTAAGAGTGAACTTGGTGGAATGAAAGCAGCTGAATTACTTGAAATTATAACCCAAATAGTCATTAAACAGCAAAGCGATAGCTTAGATATTTTAAGCAATATTGAACAACAGCTTAAAACAGAAAATATTTTTGTAATTGATGAAACCCAAATTGAAGATTTTCATCATGAATTTATTAAAAACTATTTTATTCAAAAAGTAAGTCCTGCACTTGTAACCATCATTTTAAATGATTCTGTAGATCTACCAAATTTAAAGGATAGTGCAGCTTACCTTGCAGTTAGAATGGAAATGAACGAAAATCAAAAGCAATTTGCTTTGATTGAAATACCAAAAACTATCAATCGTTTTGTTGAATTACCTCATAATAGAGGTAGAAACTACATCATTATGATTGATGATTTGTTACGTCACTTTTTAAATGATATTTTCAATATTTTCAATTATAAGTCAATTTCAGCTCATATGATTAAAATCACTCGTGATGCCGAACTAGATTTTGAAAGTGATTTAAGTAAAAGTTTTATTGATAAAATTTCAGAAAGTGTTATGCATAGGCAAATTGGTCAGCCCGTTCGGTTTGTGTATGATAAAAACATTCATCAGGAAACATTACAGTATCTAATGTCTAAAATGGGAATAGATTCACAAGACAGTATTATTCCCGGTGGCAGGTATCATAACAGACGTGATTATATGGGCTTTCCAAGCTTGGGAAGAGCAGATTTGCTTTATGAAAAAATAGAAGCATTACCCTTAAAAGGATTGAGTTTAGAAGGAAGTATTTTTAGTGAAATTTCTAAAAAAGATTATCTAATGTATGCGCCTTATCATACGTTCTCATATGTGGTTAAGTTTTTAAGAGAAGCTGCATTAGACACAAAAGTAAAAACCATTAAAATAACCATTTACAGATTAGCAGAAATTTCACATATAGCAAGTTCTCTTATAAATGCTGCAATAAATGGAAAAACTGTTACAGTTTCAATAGAATTACAAGCCAGATTTGATGAACAGGCAAATATTGATTATGCACAACAAATGGAAAAAGAGGGCGTACATTTGGTTTTTGGTGTGCAAGGTCTAAAAGTACATAGTAAAATGTGCGTTATTGAAAGAGAAGAAGGAAAAAAAATTAAACGCTATGGATTTATTAGTACGGGTAACTTTAATGAATCTACAGCAAAAATTTATACAGATTATACGTTGTTTACTGCCAATCAAAGTATTTTAAAAGATATAAATAAAGTATTTGCCTTTTTTGAAACCAATTATCAAATTTTTAAATATAAACACATTATTACATCTCCTCATTATACAGAAAAAGTGATTTTTAACTTGATTGATAATGAAATTAATAACATTAAAAACGGCAAACCTGGTTATCTTAAAGTTAAAATGAATAGTATTACCAGCTATAAAATGGTTGATAAACTTTATGAAGCCAGTAATGCAGGAGTTAAAATTCAAATGATTGTAAGAGGTATTTGTTGTTTAATTCCTGGAATTAAAGGAATGAGTGAAAATATTGAAGTCATTAGTATTGTAGATAAGTTTTTAGAACACTCCAGACTTTATGTGTTTGGTAACAATAATAATCCTAAAGTTTATATTTCGTCTGCAGATTGGATGACAAGAAATATTGAGAATAGAGTAGAAGTAAGTTGTCCTATTTATGATGAAAACATAAAACAAGAGCTTTTAGATACTTTTGAAATAAGCTGGAATGATAATGTAAAGGCCAGAATTTTGAATAAGGAGCAGAATAATATCTATAGAAAAAACAATAAGAGTAAAACAAGATCGCAACTTGCTATTTATGATTATTATTCAAATAAGTTAAAAAAATAGGATGTTAAAAATTCAAAAATATGCAGCTATAGATATTGGTTCCAATGCCGTAAGATTACTTATATCAAATGTTATTGAAGAACAAGGAAAGCCTGTTTTGTTTAAGAAAAACTCATTGGTAAGGGTTCCTATTCGTCTTGGTTCTGATGTTTTTTTAAGTCAAAAAATTTCAGAAGAAAATGAGCAACGTATTACAGATACTATGTTGGCATTCAAATTGTTAATGAAATCGCACAAAGTTGTTAAATATAAAGCTTGTGCTACTTCGGCAATGCGTGAAGCTTCAAATGGTAAAGAAGTTGCTAATTCTGTTTATAAAAGATCTAAAATACGCATCGATATCATTGAAGGAGAAGAAGAAGCTGCTATAATTGCTGCTACAGATTTGCATAAATATATAGAAAATGATAAAACATATTTATATGTTGATGTTGGTGGTGGTAGTACAGAGTTTACTGTAATTCATGAAGGTGTTTCTGTGGCATCAAAATCCTTTAAAATAGGAACAGTAAGGCTGCTTAATGATATGGTTAAGAAAGAAGCTTGGCACGAATTGGAATTATGGATAAAAGAACAAGCTAGTTTATTTGATAAAATTGAAGTCATTGGTTCTGGTGGTAACATTAATAAAATATTCAAAGTATCAGGTAAAGCAATGGGTAAACCTCTAACATATTTCTATTTAACTTCTTACTATAATATATTGCAAAGTTATTCATATGAAGAGCGAATAACCATTCTAGATTTAAATCAAGATAGGGCAGATGTTATCATTCCAGCAATGAGAATTTACTTGTCTTCAATGAAATGGAGTGGTGCAAAACATATATATGTTCCTAAGATAGGTTTGGCAGATGGTATTATAAAAAGTATATATTATGATACCGTTTCTAGCAGTACACAGTAAAAAATAAGCACTTTACCTTTTTAATATATTTTTTTTGAGAATAAGATATATATTCGTTTGTTGATATTTCAATACGTTTTAACCCAAACCTATTAATTATGAAAAAAATATTACTCTTAGTTTTAGTGCTTAGTACTTCTTTTTATGGATTTTCTCAAGATACTAAGTTTGGTGTGCGCGCAGGATTAAATGTATCTAATTTAGATTTTGATGGCACATCTCTTGCTAATAATGATCACAGAAATGGTTTTGTTATTGGTTTTTTTGCTGAATATAGCTTTTCAAATGCTGTTAGTGTGTCTCCTGAATTACAGTTTTCTGCAGAAGGAGCTAAACCAGAACCTTTACAATTAGACTATATTCAAATGCCTATTTTGTTTAACTTTAAACTTAGTCCAAAAATGTTTTTTAACATTGGACCTCAAGTAGGATTAAAAATCAATAAAGTTGATGATGGAATTAGAAACTTTGCTTATTCAGGTGTTGGAGGTTTATCTTATAATGTAACTCCAATGATATTTATCGATGCAAGATACATTTATGGTGTTTCAAATATTTTTGATGATAATTTAGGAATTGAAGCTAAAAATTCAACTATGCAATTTGGTGTTGGCTATAAATTCTAGCCGTGTATAGTTTCAGTTTTTCCTAAATCTCTCATAATTTCGGCTTCATATTCAAGAAGTTGTTGCCACTTGGCATCAACTTCTTTTCTATTTCCATATTGGCGTGCAAAACCCAAAAACATGGTATAATGATTGGCTTCACTTGCCATTAAGTTTCTGTAAAACTCAGCGAGTTCTTTATCTTTTAATTCTTCAGAAAGTAATCTAAAACGCTCACAACTTCTAGCTTCTATTAACGCAGCATAAAGTAATCTATGTACTAATTGTGTAGTTCTGCTTCCACCTTTTGGAAAGAATTTTACTAATTCTATCACATAATCATCACGTCTGTCTCTACCAAGTGTCCAACCTCTTGCAATAATTTTATCATGAACCATTTTAAAATGACTTATTTCTTCTTTTACCAAAGCTGTCATTTCTTGAACAAGGTCTGTATATTCAGGAAAGCTTACTATTAATGAAATAGCAGTACTAGTAGCCTTTTGCTCGCAAAAAGCATGGTCCGTAAGTATTTCTTCAATATTTTTTTCAACAATATTCACCCATCTTGGATCTGTTGGAAGTTTTAAACCTAACATCTTATACGTACTTTGTTTTTGTTTCTCCTATAATATTAAAGCTACCATTTTCATTAAAACTTATAATATAAGACTTATAATCTTTAGCTCCTGGTTTTTGAAATAATACATTCAAAATAACTTTGTTGTTTATTGATGATGCGTATTGGTTTAACCAAACACCTTGAATTACTTTATCTTTTAAATCATTTTTGAAAGAACTATTGTAACTAATCAAAACATCTTTAGTTATCAATTTTGAAATAATTTCGTTGTTATTTTTTATGATACTTATCGAATTATTTATGTTTCTGTAATAGTTTTTATAATTAATGGAGTCTTTGGTAAATTCATGCAAGTAATTATTATTCATATCTGCATAAGACTTAATTTTTACCTGAAATCCATTGCTTAAAATAGTATCTGTAGTTGTTTCAAAATAAGTTTCAGGAATGTATTTAACATGTTCTGTAAATGATTCATAAAGCTTATGTTCTTTTAAATTTTCTTCATTTGTTTGATATGCTTTATGTCTGCCATCACAACTTACAAAGGCGATAGAAATAATAAAAATAAAAACAAATAATACTTTCATAATTAATTAGTTATATATCTAAATCAAAAGTTTTTCTTAAAGTATCGATATTAGGGTTTTTCTCTCTCAATTTTTCAAATTTCTCCTTTGCAGTATAAGCATATTGCTTTTCTTTTTCTTCATTAACCGTTATTGATAAATTAATATCAAAATTGTTTAATTCCTTTCTTATAAAAGCTAAAAGATCATATTGCTGACGTTCTAATTCTACTTTATTAGTTGAATTAGGAAACTCTAAATGTACCGCTGTTCCAGTAACTTTTGGTGTATCAATACTTAAAATAGAAGCTAAATTATATTTACCTTCAGATTGTAATTTTTTAATAAAGG
>DJWL01000154.1 GCA_002441545.1 Flavobacteriaceae bacterium UBA6231
AAAGCTAGTATGTGTTTCAAATTAATTGTAAACTTCAAATTGTTTGTTTTTAATGGCATCCTTGGTGATATCTTTTTCTAATTCTTTAATGAGTTCAAGTTTTCTTTTGTTAATGACTATTTGATCTATGGTTGGTTTTACATACTCTAAAGGAGCTGTATCACTTCGTAATAAAACATCATTAATCTGCATCAAATATACTCCTAATGAATCTTTGAGTTGTACAAAATTAGATTTTTTTAACAGTTCATTTTTATTTTCGGGAGTTATGATTGAAATTTTATCAATTACTTGACTAACTTTTATCCAAATAGAGTCATTTAATGAATATGATTTAAACTGAATTGATATAGAATCTAACTCTTTTTGATCTTTTTTATTAAAGCGTTTAAACTTTTCTTGAATTTTTTTAAAGTCAAACATGTTTTCATCAACATGCACATACCTGAATTTTATAAGGTCTTCGTTTAGTTTAAAAATTTCTTGATTAGCTAAGTAATACTCTTTAGCTTCTTCACTAGTAACTGTTGTATCAATACTTCTTTTTACTAGAGCTTCAATATAGGCTTTTGTATATAAATCGTTTTTGTATTGATTTACCAACTTATTAAAAGTTTCTTGCTGAGACTCACTTAAATTTAACATAGCGCCATCAACAAACAATTGTTGGGTTGCCCATCTGTTAATAAAATTTTGAACCAATAAAATACTATCTTCTTTGGTTGTTCCTTCTGAGACCAAGTCTTTTATATCATCATAATACAAATAGGTATCATTAACTCTGGCTACTTTAATTTTATCGTCTGTTTCTTTAAAAAAAAAGGTACATGAAGTTAAAGATAAAATTAATAGTAGTATGTGAATTTTACTTTTCAATTATTGATTTTTAATTAATGACTTAACGTGATTTAAAACCTCTTGATTTACAACTACTTTATACTTATTTCTTAACTCCTGCATCCAAATATTTTCTTTATAAGTCTGATAGTCTCCAACCACATTTCCTTTAGCTTCATCAAATAATTTTTGTGTAACTGGATATATGTCTTTTACCTGAACAACCACAAAACCATTATTATGTTTATAAATTTTTGAAACTCCTTTTTTAAATTCAAAATTAGATGGCAATGCCTGATCTTTAGCATCCATAAGACCTGAAGTAAAGATAACATTAACTTCATTATTTATATTCAACTTGGTTTTTATAGCTTCTGGATCTGTTCCTTTTTCTAATAACTTAGCAGCTTTTTTTAAAACGCTTTCATTTGAAGAAGAAGCCACAACTGCATGCACTCTTTCTGGCCACATGTAACTACTTTTATGATCATCATAATAGTTTTTAATAGCAACTGAGTCTGTTCTAGATGTATTCCAAATGGTTGTTTCCATTAAATCAAATAGTAATAATCCATCTCTGTACTCTTGAACTATATTGGCATAATCTTTATTTTCTTCTTCTAAATGATCTTCTTTATATTGGATTAAATTACTCTCTAAAAAAGCTTCATACTGTGAAGATACAATTTTATTAAAAGGTGATTTTCCTTGAACACTACGCTGGCTTTTAATTAAATAATCACCAAAATCTTGATACGTAAATTGCTTATCACCTATTTTAACCAAAGGCATTTCACCTTTAAAATCAACAGGTAAAGTCCAAGAACTTTTAAAAAAATCATCACTTAAAATAGATGAAAAATATTTTAAAGCTGGTTGTTCACTACTTACATGATAATGCGCTTTTAATTTACTAACCAAAGCATCGTCAATTAAACGGGAGCGTTCATCGCGTTTCACTTTCATTTCTAATTCTGGTTTTAAATCAAGAAAAGGCTGCACAGACTTTTTATCATAAAGTTTTAAAATATGCCAGCCATATTGTGTTTTTATGGGTTTTGAAACATCTCCAATATGTTCTAAACCAAATGCGGTATCTTCAAACACTTGAGAACTTAACTGACCAGCAGAAAATGGTGGAAGCAAACCTCCTTTATTAGCAGTATTTGCATCTTCAGAAAATTGTCTGGCCAACGATTCAAAATCTTCTCCTTGTGATATTTTTTTATAAATGTCATTAATTCTTGCTTCTGCACTATCAGAAATAGAATCTTCTGGTTTGGATTTAACCATGATGTGGGCAATTGTAACTTCACCTCTTGATTTTCTTTTATCGTATACTTTAACAATATGATAACCAAAACGCGTTCTAAAAGGTTGTGAAATATCATCAACAGGTGTATTATAGGCGGCATTTTCAAATGCATAAACCATTCTGAAACCTGAAAAATATCCTAGCTCTTCACCAAAAAGTGTTTGCCCATTATGAACTTCTTTCATTACCTTTTCAAAACCTTCATTTATAGCCCGTTCTCTAATTTTTAATATGTTATTATAAGCAACTAAAGTATCCTCCGGACTAGCATTTTCTGGCAATCTCACCAATATATGATTTGCTTTTACCTCATAAGAAACTCTATCGTAAGCCTCTTCTACTAAAGCGTCAGTAACCTTATTGTCTGTAATAAAATTTTTGGCGAGTTGTTTTTTATAACTATCTAATTCACTTATATATGATTGTTTTTTTTGAAGTTCTAAAGAATTGGCTTCTTTTATTTTTAGTTTATAATTTGTGAAGAGATTTAAATACTCATCAATATTTTTTTGAGATTCATCTTGAACAAGATCTAGGTTTTTATTATAAACCCTAATAAATTCTGATGCATAAATAGGCTCTTCATCAATAGTAAAAAGTACCTCATCTGTAGCTTTTTGAGCATTTACAACTGCCACAAATAAAATAAGCAATGCTGTTGGAAAATATTTTAATTTCATTTAAAAAAATTTAAAATAGGATTACAAAAATAGCAATATAAAGCTATATAACAAGTTGCTTTAACAAACGGTTTAAAGATTACTTTAGTATCTTTATTTTTATTAATTTAAAATTAAATACTTGATGAGAAAATTAAAACTCATTTGGGATTTTCGTGGTCCAGATGCCACTAAAATTGCACAACACCATGAAATCCATTTAAAACAATATATAGAGTTAGAAAAGTTAGATATACCTTTAACAGGAATAGAAAGCTTAAGTGATTTGCACACAATTGCTTATCTGGTTGTTGATGAAAAAGATATGAAACCAATAAGAGATGCATTAAAACCACATCGTGGTGTCGTTTATTCTGAATAATTTAATTTTTATATATGAAAAAAGATAACGACATAAAAGATATTTTAAAAGCAGAGAATTCTCAAATTAAGAAACTTCAGGAAATTGTTAGAAAAACTATTGAGGATGAAAATTTAATTATTCAGAATTTATTAAATCCACCTAAAGAAATTTTAACAAAAGGACAAAAAATTTCAGATAAAGTAGCTCGATTTGGTGGTAGTTGGGCTTTTATTATTTCCTTTTTTATCATACTAGCGGTTTGGATTACCTTTAATGTAACAGTACCAAAAGGCGATGAATTTGACCCTTATCCATTTATTCTTATGAATTTGATATTATCTTGTATAGCTGCATTACAAGCTCCAATTATAATGATGAGCCAAAACAGACAAGAAGAAAAAGACAGAAAAAGAAGTGAGAATGACTACCTAATAAATTTAAAAGCTGAATTAGAAATTAGAGCATTAAACCAAAAACTGGATTTGCTTTTACAAGAACAAATCAAAGTTTTATTTCAAAGTCAAGCCAAACAAATGGAGATTTTAAAAAATATCGAATCTAAATTATGAATCTAATTAGGAACATTAAACACATCAATAGTATCAGTAATTATTATATCTGTATTGATATTTTTATCTCACAAACAAATAAAGATAGATTTAAATAAATCTTAAAATGATGATTTAGCTTAAGAAAAAAAATAGATGGTTACCTTGAATAATTAGGAGATTCATTGGTAATAGTTACATCATGTGGATGACTTTCATTAATACCACTTGCTGTAATTTTAACAAACTGTCCCTTTTCCTTTAATGTTTCTATATCTTTGGCACCACAATAACCCATACCTGCACGTAATCCACCTACAAACTGGTGAATACTTTCATATAAATCACCTTTATAAGGTACACGTCCTACAATACCTTCTGGAACTAATTTTTTAATATCATCTTCTACATCTTGAAAATAACGATCTTTACTTCCGTGTTTCATAGCTTCAACTGAACCCATTCCTCTGTAAGACTTAAATTTACGCCCTTCATATATAATAGTTTCTCCTGGCGATTCTTTGGTCCCTGCCAAAAGTGAACCTAACATCACACAATCGGCACCAGCTGCAATAGCTTTAGGAATATCACCAGTATAACGAATACCACCATCTGCTATAACTGGTACACCACTACCTTTTATGGCAGCAGCTACTTCTAAAACTGCTGAAAATTGAGGAAACCCCACGCCTGCTACAACTCGAGTAGTACAAATAGAACCAGGACCAATCCCTACTTTAACAGCATCTGCACCCGCTTC
>DJWL01000168.1:0-149 GCA_002441545.1 Flavobacteriaceae bacterium UBA6231
CTTTTAGCCATTTTTGGGCTGGTTGGTAGCCACCTATATAAAAGTTCCAAGCAACTTCTGGAACATTATTAAAATATTGGGTATCGTTTATGTAAACTTTACCCGTTCCTGCAAGGTACGAAGCTGTTTTTTCTTGAGATTGCTTCACG
>DJWL01000168.1:154-5750 GCA_002441545.1 Flavobacteriaceae bacterium UBA6231
TCATTATTGCCACTAATAGGATATTGTGTTATGTAATCGTCCACTTTTGGAGATTCCAACAAATGTATTTGGCGTATTTCGCCACCCAATGTTACCAATTGCCAAAAGGTGTTTTTGTTTTTTGGATANNGGAAAATCTATTTTTAAAAATTCTTTGTATTTATCTCGATACGTTGGCGAATGCAACACCGCATAAATGTAGTCTAAAATGTCAATGGGTGCAAATTCCCCTTCATTCCCCTCCATTGGAGGGGTACCCAACGGGCGGGGTGGTAAATTAAGGTGCCCAACGGGCGGGGTGGTCTTTTTCCCATATTCCCTAACAATAAAATCCTCCAAAGCCGTGAATACTGAATTAATATTTTTCTTAACATCAATATCGGTACATCTAAAGACTTTTAAACCAAAACTTTCTAAATACGCCTGTCTCTCAGCATCATACTCTTGCTTTTCATCGTGACTAATGCCATCTATTTCAATTACCAATCCTAATGTTTTTACATAAAAATCAACTATGTAATTTCCAATAATGCGTTGTCGGTCAAAATCTATTTTATGAAAATGTCCTTTGTGCACTTGCTGCCAAAATAGCACCTCAGATAATATTCCCGCCTTTCTTTTATCTTTTGCCAATTGGTTAAGCGTAGGATTGTGAGGCAAGTTTTCTACAAAATTTCTATAAATAGGGATGTTGTTGATTGTGGTGAGAACCACCCCGGTCTGCGACCACCCCTCCAAAAGAGGGGAATTTTTCTCCGGTACAAACCTCAAACCCAATTTTGCCGCTATTTGCTTTACAATTTCGGTATTTAGGTTTGGTGTTCTTGCTGTGGTTTGCTCAATGGTTTGTTGTCCGTTGGTTTCTGGGTAGATGTAGAGAGGATTAATAAAATAATTACCACATACTAATGAGCCTTTTTCTGTCATTAAATTTGTTACAAGAATTACGTACTCATCACCAGTATTATTTTGTCTTAAATTAATCAGACCAAAATTATCTTTACCAATTATGTTATCGCTTATTTCCTTTCTAGGATATGCGTGAAACCCTTTTGTTTTACCTGTGTAATAAGTAAATCTGAAATCAAGAGGTCTATAATGAATTTTAGTCAATTTTTTTTTTGAAGCTAATAAATCTTCCTTTGCTAGGTGTAACTTCCAATCTCTACCATCAACTTTTAAATTATACTTTTTCCTAAATTCTTCTGTGTCTGTTTGAACAAGTTCATTTGAAATATCAATTAATTCTTGTTGTGTAAATTGAATAGTTAAAGAATCTCTTTCTGTTTTAATTCCACTTGAACCAACTTTAAATAATGCATTAGTTGAAAACCCTTTGGAGTATAATATTTCGCCATCATAATTTTTATCAATAAAAAAGAAATTTGGTTCAAGAGTTTGCAGAGTATTCCATTCTAAAGAATTCAAGTTGTTCTTATTAAGAAAGTCATATTTGAAATCTCTTTTACCATACAAGTCAAAGTTAAATAATTGACCTAGTTCATTTTTCTTTTTCTTCCCAGTTTTTAT
Organism: Flavobacteriaceae bacterium UBA6231; assembly: GCA_002441545.1. Taxonomy (GTDB): domain Bacteria; phylum Bacteroidota; class Bacteroidia; order Flavobacteriales; family Flavobacteriaceae; genus Yeosuana. The sequence goes on from DJWL01000168.1 coordinate 1,685, forward strand.
AAAGATGTTAATCGAAACACCTTGCATAATATCAAATACGTTTTGGTCTGGGCTACCATCTGGAGATATTTCTTTTTTCTTTGCATTTCCATGTAAGTCAATAATGTATGTTTTATCAAAAGTTTCTAAAAGATGTTTTCGCATTTGACGAAATACAATACCATCAATAAAACTATTATTAGAAATGTAAGCTAAAATACCGCTTCCATTTTTTTCTACAAAGTGCTGACCGTAACGAATGAACTTTACATAATCATCAGAAAGAGAATTATAGCTTTTTTCATTTAAATCTTTTTTATAATCAGCAATGAGATTATCAATCCAATCATTTTTATTCGTGCTACTTACAGCATAAGGTGGATTCCCAATAATACACATTACTGGGGTATCGCGCTTTATATGGTTGGCCTCATTGGCTTCGCTACTTAACCAATTGGCAAATAAGGTGCCTGTATCGGGGTGGTATTCTTCTAAACTGTTGGTTAGGTATATGCGGGTGCGTTGTAACGATTGCTCTGTGCCTCGCAATGCCGTGTTGTAACCCGTTTCTTTTAATAGTAAGTCTATTTGCAAATGTGCCATGGCATAACTTGCCATTAGTAATTCAAAACCGTTTAAACGTGGCAGTAAATTGTTTTCTACATAACTGCTCCAAATGCCTTCTTGCCCTTTAAACTTTTTATTAATAAGTTTAATTACTTCGGCTAAAAACGTTCCTGTACCTGTTGCGGGGTCTAAAATTTGTACTTTGTGTACGTCTTGCTCCACTTGTTTATAACCCGATTTAAAGTTTTTATCGGGCATTTGTGTGTTTACTTTTATTTTTGTTTTTGTAGTGTCTGCTAAACCTTGTGGTAAATTAAATTCTGTTTTTAAAATATCGTCAACCGCACGAACAATAAAGTTTACCACTGGAGCGGGCGTGTACCAAACCCCTCTTGCTTTGCGTAGCTTTGGGTCGTACTCTGCCAAAAACGTTTCGTAAAAATGGATGATTGGGTCTTCCATTTTTGTGGTTTTTCCATAATTTTTTAAAATATCTTCAACATTGCAGGCCAAAAATATTTCGGTAAGGTTATCTACAATCCATTTAATGCGGTCGTCAATATCGGGTCCGGCAATGTAACCAAATAGTTTCCGTAAAAACGGATTGGATTTAGGAATCAATTCTGCCGCTTCTTGCCTGCTAAAGGTATTTAAAGTGGGGTCGTGCAAACGAGCCGCAAACATACCGTAAGCAATGGTTTGGGCATAAACATCGGCAAATCCTTTGGGTGTAATATCGTGAATTAAAATACTTTTAAAGGCAGTCATTTGTTCTTTCAGCGTACTGTCTTCATTATGCGTTTCGTCGCTGGTCAAGGCTTTTTCAATAACATCAGAAAGTAAGCGGGCTTTGCCTGCCATCATTTGGGCCAATTTTTTTGAGCTCTTTATGTTTTGACCAATATGGGTGCAAAAGTCTTTGATAAGGTTTTTAAACGTTGCAAAGTTTTGAGGCAGTGCAACAAGCCCTTTTTCTGTTATTTCTGCAATGGCAATTTTGGTAATAAATTGGCCATCATTATATAAGTGAAACTCTAAATAATCTGTAAAAATAAGATTGTCTAACGATGCTTTGTACCTGTCAAATTGTTCTTTGTTCCCCGATTTCTTTTTTCCTTCAAGGTCTTTGTCTCCAACGTCCTTTGCTTCAATAAACCCAACAGGGATATTTTTTTTAGTTAAAATATAGTCTGGTGCTCCACAAGATTGTCGCTTAGGTTCGTTAGTTGCCCTAATTTCGGGCACTAAACTTTCAAGAAGCTGTTGCAAATCGCCCCTAAAAGTATGTTCGGTGGCATTTCCAAGTGTATATCGTTGGTTTATATTGGCAATGTATTGTTCTAATGTCATATTTAATTTCTCATAATACTTGTAAGCGTTGGCTAAAAATAGCTCTTTTGTTTTTTAATGTTGGCAATTGTGCTGGCAAAAAAACAAATGTGCTATCTGTGCGGTTGGCTTTTTTAATGAATTCCAACGGTTTGTCCATGATTTCGTTGCAATACACGAGCGGAGCAAACTGTGCGTAGCAAAAACCTGTAGAATTTTTGGTTTAGCCTTTGGCGAGCAATGAACTATGGCCGGTGTTGTGCTTTCGTTATTCATTAGTTATAGCTTTTAAGTTATCATACTCTTTTGCGATGTCAATCGAGTCTTTTTTTGCGGTTCTTAAATAAGGCTCTTTATTTAATAAATGCTTGTCCGTCGTAATTTTGGTGTCTAAAATTTTAAGAATTTCTGTGGCTAGATTTTTTCTGTGAACCGATCGGCCTATTAAACGAAAGGAACTTCTTGAAGAATAATCAAGAGCTATTTTAAATTCATTGGAATTTTTCAACGTTTCAAAATCATCTGGTACCGCTTTAGATGGACGATAGCTAATAAAATAATTAGGATAGATTCGCTCTTTTAATAGCTTTATTGCATCTTCTCCAGTTTTTTCCAAAGTTTTGGAGTCTTCATAATAATGAACAATTTCATTACTTAAATCTTTATCATTTATAATATCCATGCCAATGGCTAACAGTCTATCATAAATTTTATAGTCAGCTTTAGTGCTTGACACCCATTGGATTATAGCTAAAGATGAATCCAATGCCTCTGTATAAGGTAAATCTTCTTTTATAACTCGTTTTAATAGCAGGGCATTGATGTAAGCTGATTTTAAGTCATTTTTCTCTCTATTCAGGGTAACGGTATCTTGCATCATGCTAGACCTTAACTCTATAAGTAGCTCTTGCCTTAATTTTTCCCTATGCCAATTTTCTTTTGCATTATTAAGTTGTAAGGCAATCAAAATTCCTATTACCACAAGCACAATTTCGCCAATGGCATAAAGTAGATATTTACTGAATTTATTTTCAGTAAGCGTTTTTTGTCTAATTTTTCTAAAAAATTTAATCATTGTTTATTGGTTGGTTATGTTTAAGCAAACAAAGCAACTCACTTTGCTTTAACTAAAATTAGCAATTTTTTTTATGCGGTGTTGCCAGTAGTGTTTATTCGTATTGTTCAGGGGTCACATTTATTTTTAAAATGAATTCTCCTTTTTTATCTTTATAGTTATAAGTCATTGTTGTTTTGTTTTCTCGATAAAGTTTCATATCGGGATTAGTTTTCATATTGTTAATCACGTTTGGCTCAATAAAGTCTTTCATTTCATTAATATCAATATCTTTTTTTTCTAAATTCACTAATGTGTAATTGTAAACAAAAACATTATCAGGCATAGCAATGGTATTGTCAAGTCGAGTATTTTGGTCAATCATTAATGGACAGGTTTTATTAATTTCACTGGCTACTTCAACCATTACTTTGTCAAAAGATGGTTTTTTAAAGAAAAAATGCTGAACAGCAAAATACGAAAGTCCGAATGCAATTATTCCAACTATTGTCGGAAGAATTTTTTTCTTATTTTCAGATGTTTTTTTAGAGTCCATATTCTCTGTTATTTTGGATTCAGTTTTTGGTAGTTCAAATCCACAACCAGAACAATATTTTGCAGTTTCATCATTACTCATTCCGCAATTCGTGCAATTCTTTTTTTCCATTTTTTTTTAGCTTTTTCTATTGTTGTTTTTTGGCATTACTGGCAACGGCCTAGCATAAGCGTAGTGCGGGATTAGAAAGCACTGCACTTTCAGTGCACCGATATATTTTTTAATATTCCTTTACTTTCAATTTAGCACTAACACCCACATTGCGTATAGGCTTTGTTGTGCCTTCGCCCTTTTTTTCTTAGTCAAGTTGTCTGTAACTTTCTGAAACTGCAAAAAATAAAGTTCTGAATAGTGTCAAACGGTGTCTTGTGGTCAACCGTTATGCACTTAATTTTCTCAAAAAACTTTTTCAGTCGGTCAGTCATTGACGTTTCCGAGTATTGCTTGATTTCTATTCCGCTACATTTTTTCGGTCCTTGATCCGAAAATGTCCCGATAACCAAAATACCTGTTGGATTTATATGCTGTTTAGCTGTTTCTAAGTAGTTTGAAATTTCTTGCTCGTCAGTCAAAAAGTGAAA
>DJWL01000176.1 GCA_002441545.1 Flavobacteriaceae bacterium UBA6231
GCTAAAAAATTTGGAATAGTTAATGGTCCCGCAGATAGTAATGGATTTATTCTTGAAACACCTATTTTTAATACTTATGGCTTAACAGTTTTTGAATTTCAAATGGATCAAGCATGGAATCTGTTAGCTGGAGATCAAATTCTTATTGAATTATCGACTGATGGAGGTGCCACTTATAATGTAGTTTTACAAGATATAACAGGGCCATCAAGTTCAGGAAATCATAATAACTTTGGTGTAAACCATTATGTTTTCACTGAAGATGAAAATGGCAATTCACTTGAACAATATTTAGGTCTGGAAAATTTAAGAATTCGTTTTTCATATTTTGGAACAACTTTAAACAGTTCTTGGGCTATTGATGATATTCAATTTGAAGTTAATCCAGCAGATAATGGCATTGAATGGACAAATGAAGCTGGTGAAATTATCTCTACAGATCTTGAAGCTAGTGTAACCCCAACTTCACCTGGTATTCACACTTATGGAGTAACTTCATTAGTTAATGGTTGTAGAAGTGAAGGAGATGATGGTACAGTGTTTTTAAATATTAATGTAAATTATTCTTATGCTGGAGTAAATCAAACAATAGCACAAAGTGATTGTGGTAATAATTCAGTTACTTTAAATGCATATGATAACTCTAAAACTACTTTAGAAAATTATATGAAAGGAACATATCCTGCATATGATGCATCAGATCCTGAAGGTAATGAACCTGGTACCGGAACTTTAGGAAAATGGACTATAAAATCTGGACCAATAAGCACTTGTGGTACAGGAACATTTACTACAAACAATCCTGGAAAATATCCTGATCCAACAAACGACCCAGATGCAATATTTACTGGAGAAAGCGGAACTTATGTTTTAACTTGGACAGTAGACTCTTGTGAAAGCGATGTAACTATAGAATTAACATCTTGTGATGCTATAGATTTTGACGGAATTGATGATCATATTACGTTTAAAGATAATTATGATTTGAATGGTCCTTTTAGTATAGAAGTTTGGATTAAATCTGAAGTAAATAATGCTGCAATACAGACTATTTTATCTAAACGTTCTAATGCATTAAATAGTGGTTACGATTTACGTTTAGTAAACAAAAAAATATCTTTCAATTGGAATGGAAATGGAAACACTATAGCTTCACCTTTTAATATTAATAACGACAGATGGTATCATGTTGCTGTTACTTTTGATGGAGGTTTATATAAATTGTACATAGATGGTATTGAAGTAGCTCAAAACAATAGCAGTACAGCACCTTCACTAAATACTATGAACTGTATTCTAGGTGCTATGGATCAAGCGGGTTCTCCTCCAAATAAACCTGTAAACTATTTTAATGGTTGGATAGATGAACTCAGAATTTGGAATAAAGCCTTATCGAAAGAGCATATTCGCCAAATGATGAATCAAGAAATTACTTTTAACGGTACAGCTGTTAGAGGTGTTATTGTTCCTTTAGATGTAGATGGTCCAGACACTAATAAAGATGGTGTTGATGATAATTTAATAACTTGGAATAACTTATTGGGTTATTATAAAATGGATCAAACTGGTTGTGGTTATCTGCTACCTAATAATACTACTGGTATTCAAGGTAAATTAAGACATATCAATTCAACGGAAGAACAAACAGCACCATTGCCTTATACAACAATTGCCAATGGAGAATGGACAGACAAAACACCTACAACACCTTGGCTATACGGAAACTCTGTTTGGGATATTCCTAATGGAACTGGTATAAATGGCAAACCAATTGATTGGAATATTGTAGTTGAATCTCATAATTTATCTTCGCAAAACAAAAATATTAAATTATTAGGATTGCTAATAGATGATACAAATGCCCGATTAACAATAGCAAATCCTGCTCAGGCATTAAATGAAAACAATAGTGGTCAAGAATTATTTATTTCGCACTATTTACAGTTGAATGGATATATAGATTTAGTAGGAGAATCTCAATTAGTTCAAAAAAGATACTATTATGATGATGATAATAACCTTGCAACCAAAGATATTACTGTTCAGTTGAACGAAAGTGTTTTAGAACCTACAAGTTCAGGACTTTTAAAACGCGATCAACAAGGTACTGTAAATATATACAATTATAACTATTGGAGTTCTCCAGTTGGTGAAAGGAATCCAACTAGTAATAATGTACCATCTATAATACAATGGCGTCACCGTGATGGAACAGATTCTAATAATGCTAAAGTAATAAATTGGTTGGCTAGCGGACGCGACGCGTCTCCTACAAGTCCTATATCTATTCCTGAGTATTGGTTATATTCTTATGAAAACTATACAAGTAATACTTATGGTAAATGGGTAAAATTAAATAGATATTCAGCTGTTAAAGTTGGTTTAGGCTATACTATGAAAGGAAGTGGTGCAACTGGTTCTTATCAAAACTATTCGTTTATTGGCAAACCTAACAATGATATAATTAAAACTGCGATTACCGCTGGAAATGATGCTTTAGTTGGTAACCCATATCCTTCAGCCATAGATGCTAGAGAGTTTATTAAAGATAATATACCAACCCAAAATCCAGATGATAGCACAAGTAGTGCAAATCCAGGAACTACTGGAAGTATTGATGGATCACTTAATTTTTGGATACATTATACTACAAACAACACGCATCTACTAAATAGTTATCAAGGTGGTTATGCTACATATACCTTAGCTGGTGGCCTTGAGCCTGTAACATCACCATTATTGACTGAGGACGGTTATTATATTAGTGGACAAGGTTCTTCTAATTTAAGACCAGGTGATTTTATTCCAGTAGCTCAAGGGTTCTTTGTGCATTCAGCAAGTGCCCATAAAGATGGAAATGAGTTGAAATTTCAAAATAGTCAAAGAGTATTTAAAACAGAAGCTGACCCAGATGACTCTCAGTTTTTAAAATCATCTGCATCAAAAACAGCCATAAGCAGTTCAAATCCAACTATTGATGAAACTGCGATTAAACGTGTTAGGCTACAATTTAAAACTCCTGAAGGAGCCAGAAGACATTTATTGTTGGCTTTTACATCGGACAATGAAGCTACTGATGGCTTTGATTATGGTTATGATGCCAAGTCTTTTGATAATCTTCCTAATGATATGCTATTTATGATTAATGATGAAAAATATGTTATTCAAGCTGTAGGTGCTTTTAATGAAACAAAACAATATCCGCTTGGTATATTTTCCAAAACAGGTGGTGCTATTGAAATTTCTGTTACTGAATTAGAAAATTTAGACCCAAATACCAAAGTTTATATATATGATAGCCTTTTAGGAACATACACTAAAATTAATGAGAAAAATTCAAAATACGAAACAACACTTGATGTTGGAAACTATTTAAATAGGTTTTTTATAACTTTTGTTAAAAACAACAGCCTTTCAATAGCTGATGAAATTTTAGAGCATGTTCAAGTAAACTACTTACAAAATAGTGGCGAAATTTATATTAAAACAACTAATGGAGTTGATGTAAAACAAGTGAATCTTGTTAATATTCTTGGACAAAACATTAAGGCTTGGAATCCAACAAATACGGCTTCTTTCTCAAATGATATGAAGATTCCAATAGGTCATGTTTCTGAAGGCAGTTATATAATAAATGTTTTAACAACAAATGGTTCTGTAAACAAAAAAGTAGTTATAAATCAATAATTAATTGATTACAAGAAAAAAAGGTGGATTTAAAAATCCACCTTTTTTATGCTTAAAAGTAAGGCATAAAATACAATATTATGCATTTTATCGATTTTATTTACCTTTTATAGATTATTAGTGTATTATTTTATATATTTACTATAAGTTTTTAAATGCTCATTATAAATCCCAAATCTAATGACTAAAAAAATACACTTATTCCTGTTATTCATATTATTTGTCATAGGAAGTAGCTTTACAAATACTTCAGCCGCTTATACTGATAGCAATCTTCAAAGAGTTAGAATTGATTTTAAAATGCCTAATGGCTTTGTAAGACATTTGCTATTATCATTCACAAAAGACAATTCTGCAAGTGATAGTTATGATTATGGCTATGATGCTATTAATAAAGATGTATATCCTTATGATTTAAACTGGATGATTGGAGATCTACAATGTGTTATTCAAGGTGTTGGTGCTTTTGATGATTCAAAAAAATATCCTTTAGGTATGTTTATGTTTAATGATGGTAATATTGAAATTTCACTGAATACTCTAGAGAATTTTGACTCTCCCATTGACTTGTTTATTTATGACTCACAACTTGATACTTATACCCAAATTAATGATTCAAATTATGCAGCAAATATAGCTAAGGGAGATTATTTAAATAGATTTTATTTGGCTTTTAAAACTGATAATGCAAGCAATTCATTTGCAAAAAACAGTCTTTCTACCGATGAAATTAGTTTAGAAGATATTAAAGTAAATTATTTACATAATACAAAAGAATTATATGTAAATACACATGATAAATTTATAATTAAAACCATTAATGTGCATAATTTACTAGGACAACAAATATTTTCTTTAAGCTCTGTAAATTCTAAAGTTATTAAAATACCGTTCCAAACTAATCAAACTAAATACGGTATTATAACAATAGAAACCGATGAAGGTGGTCATTTGAGTAAACAAATTGTTATAAACTAATCAAATATTTATAAGATGAAATAAAAAGGGCTAAATTAATATTCAGGCCTTCTTTATTTTATAAGATTTACCAATTCATCAAGTGTTACTTGATTTTGGTCTCCAGAAATCATGTTCTTTAAAGTATAAGTATTAGAATTCATTTCTTGCTCTCCTACCAAAACTACAAATGGAACATTTCTCTTATTAGCATGCATCATTTGTTTTTTCATTTTAGCAGCATCAGGATATAATTCAGCATTAATACCACTTTCACGTAATTTTTTAATAGCTTTCAGACTAAACAAAGCTTCTTTGTCTCCAAAATTTATAAATAATACATCAATGGTTTTTGTAATAGTTTCTGGAAACAAACAAAGTTCTTCTAAAACCAAATAAATTCTGTCTAAACCAAAACTAATACCTACACCACTAACATCATTTAAACCAAAAATCCCTGTTAAATCATCATATCTTCCACCGCCACCAATAGAACCCATTTGCACAGTTTTTGGTGCAGCAACTTCAAAAATAGCCCCTGTATAATAGTTTAAACCACGTGCCAAAGTCACATCAAGTTGTAAAGTTGCAGTTTTAAGTCCTAGTGTATTTATAGCGTTGTTTATAAACTCTAACTCATTAATGCCCTTTAAGCCTTCTTCTGAAGTTGATAAGATAACTTTTAAAGCTTCAATTTGTGAATGAAAACTTCCTTGTAAAGTAAATAATGGTTGGAGCTTATCAATTCCAGACTGTGGAATGCCTTTACTTAACATGTCTTCTTTAACCTTCTCCTCTCCTATTTTGTCAAGTTTATCTAAGGCAACCGTAAAATCGATTAATTTATCTTGTGCATCAATCACTTCTGCAATACCCGATAGTATTTTACGGTTATTTATTTTAATAGTAACCCCTTGCAACTTTAATGCAGAAAATACAGCATCATATAATTGAACAAACTCTACTTCTTGCCATAATGATTGCGAACCAACTACATCAGCATCACACTGATAAAACTCTCTAAAGCGTCCTTTTTGAGGTCTGTC
>DJWL01000153.1 GCA_002441545.1 Flavobacteriaceae bacterium UBA6231
TTTTGTGCATAGTCGTAAACAGCGCTTAATCCATCATAAATCTCACTGCTTTGAAACACATACCCGTACTCTTTTGCATGAGAGATTACCTTCTTAAATTGATCGTCTTGATTTATCATGGTGCAAAAATAAAAAAGCGATTTAAACAAATGGAATTGTTTGTTAAAAATTATGCGTCATTTTGATATATTTTTTAATTAAGTTTACATAAGTACATATCTGTTTTTCAATGTTGAAGCCAATCATTAACTTATTCTTCCCAAAGGTTTGCTATACGTGTCATGAACTATTAAATGATAATGAACTTGATTTGTGCACAAATTGCAGAAATAATCTGCCAGTAACGAATTTTCATTTTAATAACAATGATACTGTTTTAAAAGTGTTTTATGGGCGCGCAAAAATTGAAAATGGCACTGCTTTGTTGCGTTTTGAAAAAAAAGGAATGGTGCAAAAACTTATTCATGGATTAAAATATAAAGGACAAGAACCAATTGGTGTTTTTTTAGGTGATTGGTTAGGTGGTGAATTAAAAACCATAAAGGCTTATGAAGATATTGATATAGTAATACCTGTACCTCTCCACAAAAAGAAACTTAAAAAAAGAGGTTATAATCAAGTAGCCAAATTTGCCCAACACATCGCAGAGGCCTTAAATGTTTTATATGCTGATGATGTGCTTTTAAAAGTTACCAATACCAATTCTCAAACGCTTAAAAATCGTTTGGCACGTTGGACAAATAATGATGAATTGTTTATGCTTCAAAATAAAAACAGCATTGCAAACAAACATATACTTTTGGTTGATGATTTAATAACAACAGGAGCCACAATGGAAGCATGCATAACTGTTTTAAAACAGGCTGAAAATGTAAAAATAAGTGTAGCAGCTATGGCAATTGCATAATGAGTTTTATCGTTATATCTGTAAAATTATGTAGGTTTGCTTAAATTTTGTTATTGTAATGAATAAAACGCTTTCAAATTTTATTTTTATAGTCTTTATAGCTCTTTTTATTAATTGTGCTAATAGAGGAACTCCTCAAGGTGGTGAAAAAGACATAACTCCGCCTAAAATTTTAAAATCTGAACCTGAAAATTATTCAATAAATTTTAGCGGAAAAACTATTAAGATATATTTTGATGAGTATATTAAAATTAAAGACATCCAAAAACAACTTATCATTTCTCCTCCAATGAAAACACAACCTGAAATTACTCCTTTAGGTGGTGCCAGTAAGTTTATAACTATCAAAATTTCAGACACCCTTCAACCAAATACTACCTATGCTTTTAATTTTGGAAACAGTATTTCAGACAATAATGAAAGTAATCCGTTTCCATATTATAGATATGTGTTTTCAACTGGTGATTATATTGATTCTTTAACTGTTAAGGGACAAATTTTTGATGCCTTAAACAGAAAACCAGACACCTTTGTTTCTGTTGGATTATATGAAGTAGATTCAACCTTTAATGACTCTATTATCTATAAAGAAAATCCAAAATACATAACCAATACATTAGATAGTGTTTCTACATTTTCAATTGAGAATATTAAGGCTGGAACTTATATGCTTTACGCTTTAAAAGATGTGAACACAGATAATAAATTTCAGCAAAAAATTGATAAAATAGCCTTTCACAATCAATATATAACAGTTCCTACAAATACTTTTTATGATTTAAAATTGTTTAAAGAAGAAACAGATTTTAAGGCTCTTAGACCTCTGTTAATAGCAGGAGAAAAAATTGTATTTGGCTACGAAGGCGATTACAAAGACATGAAAATTGAATTACTTTCTGAGGTTCCTGAAGATTTTAAATATAGTATTACTAAAGACATAAAAGCAGACTCACTTTACTACTGGTACTCTCCAAAACTTGAAGCAGATTCACTTCGTTTTAAAATCACAAATAATGGTTTTGAAAAGGACTATACTGTACAAATTCGAAATTTAAAACGTGATTCTTTAACTATAAAAGCTACACCTGTCGGGTTAATTGGTTATGAAGAAGATTTCAAAATCACTGCAAGTATTCCTTTTAAATCATTTGATGCTTCAAAAATGACCATTATGAGTAAAGATTCATTATTTGTTGACTTTACATCTTCTTTTGATACAATAAATAACAGTTATGCTTTTAATTTTAAAAAAGACGAAGAGAACGCATATAAAGTTCAGGTTTTACCTGAAGGATTTACAGACTTGTTTGGTAAAAAAAATGATACTTTAAAATATAACTTAAAAACTAAAAAAGAATCTGATTTTGGTTATGCTCGCTTTACTTTAGTAAATGCTAAATATCCCATTATTTTTCAGCTAACAAATGATAAAGGCGATGTAAAGTTTGAGCAATATTCTGAAAAACCTGAAGCCATAGATTTTTTAAATTTAACACCTGCAAAGTATTTCATTAGAATTATTTGGGATGCTAATGGCAATAAAAAATTTGATACAGGCAATTACTTAAAAAAAATACAACCAGAGAAAGTCAGTTTCTTTAAAGAAGTAGAAATTAGAGCTGATTGGGGAACTACTGAGACTTTAGAATTTAAAGAAGATTGAAAGCATCTTTATCTTCCAAAAATTTGAGTTTATTTCTATAAAAATTGATGTGGTTTCGTTCTAAAGTAACCACTTCAATTTGTTCTTTATTTGGCTTAATATTACTTATAGCGTTCCCTAAAACATCGTAAGCAGCAGAATTACCTGAAAATTCATTTTGTATTTCATCAATTCCAATACGATTTACACCAATACAATAGCACATGTTTTCAATAGCGCGGGCTTTTAACAAAGTATCCCACGCCAAAATTCTAGGTTTTGGCCAATTGGCAACATATACTAAAACATCATAATTTTCTGTGTTTCTAGCCCAAACAGGAAAACGCAAATCGTAACAAATTTGTGGGCAAATTTTCCAACCTTTATAATCAATAATCAGTTTATTTGAACCTGCAGTATATACTTTGTCTTCACCTGCCAGAGTAAATGTATGTCGCTTATCGTAATATTTAATTTCTCCAGAAGGCTCTACAAACAACAATCTGTTAAAAAACCTGTCATTTTCAGAAATAACAAGGCTTCCTACAATAGCGGCATTAGCATTAAATGCTCTCTTTTTCATCCATTCAACCGTTTTTCCTTCCATAGACTCGGCCACATCATTAGCATTCATGGTAAACCCTGTTGAAAACATTTCAGGCAATATAATTATATCTATTTCCTGCGACAGACTTTCTATTTTTTCTTTTAAATGCTTTCTGTTTTTCTTTTGATTTTCCCAAACTAAATCAGTTTGAATAAGCGCAATTTTGAGATGATCTTGCATAATTAAATTGAGTTTAAAATATCAGCTGCTTTTTTTAAGGTATCTGATGTTTTTGCAAAACAAAAACGCAGTATTTTATTGTCTAAATTATTTACATTAAATACTGATAAAGGTATGGATGCAATTCCATATTCTATTGCTAATCGCTTAGCAAATTCTACATCAGATTCCTGTGTAATTTCAGAATAATCTAACACTTGAAAATAGGTCCCTTTTGAAGGCACAAACTTAAATCTTGAAGTACTTATCAAACTTAAAAACAAATCTCTTTTTTCTTGATAAAATTGTGATAATCCAAGATAATTATTTGGTTCTTTAAGATAATTAGCTAAGGCTATTTGCATGGGATGATTTACGCAATACACATTAAATTGGTGCACCTTTCTAAACTCATGCATAAGCTCTTTTGGCGCACAGCAATATCCTATTTTCCAACCTGTATTATGAAATGTTTTTCCAAAGGAAGCTACCACAAAACTTCTTGATTTTAAATCAGAATACAAACAAATACTTTGGTGTTTTTCATCATCAAAAATAATGTGTTCATAAACCTCATCGCTTAAAATCAAAATATCTGTGCTTTTAGTTAATTCCTGTAACTGCAACATATCATGTTTAGAAAAAATACGTCCACTTGGATTATGTGGAGTATTAATAATGATCATCTTGGTTTTTGTATTAATTTTTTGCTTTACAAGATTCCAGTCAATTTTATATTTTGGATATTCAAGTTGAATTGGTATGACCTTTCCTCCGTTTAATTCAATAAATGGTTCGTAGCAATCGTAAGCAGGTTTAAAAATTATTACTTCATCATTACTATTTATAAAAGCAGATATAATGCACGAAATAGCCTGAGTTGCACCAGAGGTAATGGTTATTTCTGTTTCTGGATGATACGTTGAACCATAAAGCAATTCATATTTCTCTGCAATGCGCTCACGCAATTCTAAAACTCCAGCCATTGGAGCATACTGATTGTATCCAGATTTCATGGCTAAGGTAACCAAATCAATCAATTTTGGATCACTTTCAAAATCAGGAAAACCTTGAGATAAATTAATGGCATTGTACTCTTTAGCCAAAGCACTCATTACTGAAAATATGGTGGTCTCTAAATTGGGAAGTTTAGAAATAAGTTCCATTTAATTATCAAAATATATAGTAAATTTACAATAATAATTAGTCGTATTTTATTTTTGCGTCTATTCAATTTTAAACTTTATGAAATATTTTAAAATTCTACTGCTTTTTATAACAATCAATCTCTCTGCACAACAAGGAGGTATGTGGATTCCTTCTCTTTTAAATGGCATGAATGAAGATGAAATGACCAGTCTTGGCAGCAAATTAACAGCTAAAGATATTTACGATGTTAATAATTCAAGTTTAAAAGATGCTATTGGTCATTTTAATGGTGGTTGCACAAGTGAAGTGATTTCACCACAAGGATTAATATTGACAAATCATCATTGTGGATTTAGCTCGATACAATCACATTCATCTCTTGAAAATGATTATTTAAAAAATGGCTTTTGGGCAATGAATCTTGATGAAGAACTCCCTAATGATGGTTTATACGTTGAGTTTATAGCAAGCATTCATGATGTTACAAAAGAAGTATTAGCTAATGTTACTGATGATATGACTGAAAAAGACAAACAGTCTGTTATAACCAAAACCAGTAACGGTATCATGAAAAACTGGAATAGAGAACCTTGGCAAGATGTAAAAATTAAATCATTTTATAAAGGCAATCAATACTTCCTGTTTGTTTTTGAGCGCTTTGAAGATATCCGTTTAGTTGGTGCACCTCCAACAAGTATAGGTAAATTTGGTAGTGATACAGATAACTGGGTTTTTCCAAGACATACAGGCGATTTTTCAATATTTAGAATTTATGCCGATGCCAATAATCATCCAACTAAATACAGCAAAGACAATAAACCATATAAACCAAAACACTTCTTACCAATTTCTTTAGATGGTATTGAAGAAGGTGACTTTTCTATGGTTTTTGGATTTCCAGGAACGACCAATGAGTATTTACCTGCTGTTGCAATTAAACATATTACTGAAAATTATAATCCAACAAATATTACTATTCGCGAAGCAGCTCTTAAAGTGATTGATGCAGAAATGAAAAAAAGTGATGCTGTAAGAATTAAATATGCCTCTAAACAAGCACGAATTGCCAATGCTTGGAAAAAATGGAAAGGTGAAAATTTAGGAATTGAGAAAAGTAATGCTGTTGAAAAGCGTCGTGCTTTTGAAGAAACATTTACAAAAGCATTAAAAGAAAAAGGTCTGACTGATAAATACGGGTCTATTTTAACAGAATTTGATAGTCTCTACAAAGATTTTGCTCCTATAGATATCAAACGACGTAATTTCATTGAGGTTTTTATAACCACCAATGAATTGATGCAAATGACCTATAGAGCTTATCAGTTTGAGCAAGCTATAACAGCAGATCCTGCAAATTTAGAAAGAGCCAAAGTTGGTATAACAAATACTTTAAAAGCAATTCATAAAGATTTTGACATAAATGTTGATAAAGGTGTTTTTATTAACGTAATGCCTTTATACGGCAAACATCCAGATCCTTCTATTTACAACAATACTGCTTTTACCAATTTAGACAATGCTTTAAAAATATTTGAAGGTGATGCTAAAGATATCATCAAAAAATTGAATAAAGATGCTGCTTATCAGTATGCAAAACCAATGATTGATGAGTTTAATAATACATTAAATATTGAGTATCAACAAAAAAATGAAACTATTTCAGCTTTACAAACCAAATACATGACAGCACTAATGGAAGCGTTGCCTAATGCTCGCTATTTTCCAGATGCCAACAGTACACTTAGAGTTACTTATGGACAAGTACGCGGATATTCTCCAAGAGACGCTGTATATTACAATGCCGTAAGTTATCTAGATGGTGTTATTGAAAAATATATTCCAGGAGATTATGAATTTGATGTTCCGCAAAAATTACGTGAATTATATGCTGCAAAAGATTATGGGCAATATGCAGACAAAAATGGAAAAGTCCCTGTATGCTTTTTAGGAACCAACCATACAACTGGCGGTAATTCTGGAAGTCCTGCAATGGATGCTTATGGAAATCTTGTTGGTTTAAATTTTGATCGCGTTTGGGAAGGTACCATGAGCGATATGTATTACGCCCCAGAAATTTGTAGAAATATTATGGTCGATTTACGTTATGTGCTCTTTATAATTGATAAATATGCTGGAGCAACTCATTTAATTAATGAAATGACATTAGTTCATCCTAAAAAATAAAACTAAACAATATCCATCTTTTTAAGAAGGAATGATGCATTCATGTTTTTGCACACTCCTTCTTTTAATTTATAGTCAAAATGAAGTTCATCGCTAATAATTTCAGCATCAAAATAATAGTTTTTAACTTCTTTTAATTCTTGTTCAATATCACATAAACTTAAATCATGGGTTGCTATAATTCCGGTTGCATTTAAAGCTACCAGTTTTTCTACGAATTTTCTAGACCCAATAGCTTTATCGGTACTATTTGTTCCTTTTAAAATTTCATCTAAAACAATAAAATAAGGAGCTTCTTTAATAGCATCAACAATATATTTTAAGCGTTTTAATTCTGAAAAGAAATAGGAGCTTTCATCAGCTAAAGAGTCGTTGGTGCGCATACTCGTTATTAGCTTAATTGGGCTATATTGACTTGTTTTGGCACAAACAGGCAACCCAACATTTGCCATAACAATATGCAATGAAACGGTTCTTAAAAAGGTGCTTTTTCCAGCCATGTTAGCACCAGTTACAATAAAAAATTGTTCATTACCTATCAATAAATCACTATCAACACGCTTTGTTTTATTCAATAATGGATGTCCTAATTGTGTTGCTTTTATAACATGTTTGTCGTTTGAAATTTCAGGAAACACAGAATCGAGATGATTAAAAGCAAAATTTCCAAAAGAGTTATAGGCATCAAAATATGATACTACTTCAAACCAGTCTTCAACTTTATCAGCATATTTTAAAATCCATTTCTCAACGTGGTAACTGTTTTTTAAATCTAAAAGAAATAATCCGTTGCCAAAGATGGCTGAAATCAAGTTATTCCTGTTATCAAGAGCATCTAAAGCCTTTGAAAATTCTTTAAAGATTGCAGAAGCTTTTCTATCCTCAGATTTAATTTGATGTTGCTTTTGAAGCAATAATTCTGAAGTAAAAATTTCGGTCTCAATTTGCTTTAAAAGGGATGCATACTGCCTAAAGGTGTCTTTAACTTTATCTGAATTTGAAGCTAAGCTATTTACTTTTTTAAGATACATTCCTGTAATGGCTAATCCTACAAGTAGCCAATAACCAATTAATGATTTATCAATAATATTAAAAATTGTCAATCCTAATATTACAAACGAAATAAGTCCAAAAGTGTTTGGCAACCAGCTCATTGTTTTTGATAAAAAAGGCTTATGCTCTTTCAACCATTTTATAATATTTTGTGTTGGTGTTTCTACAGAAACCAAACTTGATGTAGCCGAATAATATTGACGCCATTTAGCTTTTTCAGACAATTCTTTTATAGCTTCTTGACGCAACTGAATAGCGTTTATGTTATTGGCTTTTAATTCGTCAGCTAACTTTTGAGCACCTTCATTTATGGTTGTTCTGTTGATGTATTGAAAAAAAGAACCTCTACCAAATAAATCGATATCTAAACTGTAAAAATGATTAGGTTCTTGAAATTGAAGTCCTTCATTTCTGTGGTGAAAATTTCCTGAAATGATATTAATTTCTTCTTCATTAATATTTATAAGTGCTTTATTTAAATCTCGTTCCGTTTTTCTACTTGTATATTTTGACAATAAATAAACAAAAAAAATGATGCCAATAACTCCAATAGAAACGGCCAATTGCCAATAGTTAAATGCCTTGTAAATACCAAAAACAGTAACTAAAAACACCAATACTCTAAGCATACTCAAAATCGTAATCTGCTTGTTCAGCTTTACATCTTCTTTTTGATATCCTTTTAAATTATTTTGATAAAATTCCAGAGGGTGATTCATTGTTTTTGTTTGATTATAAATAAACAAAAAAGCTCTGAAAAATTTCAGAGCTTTTCATATAACTTTTTAAGGTTTAATCTCTTCCTCCAAACACTTGAAGTACCCAATATAAAAGGTTTGCCAAAGCACCAATAGCTGCCACTAAATAGGTTCTTGCTGCCCATTTTAGTGCATCTTCAGAACCCACATACTCATCGGGAGTTACCATATTTTTATTTTTTAACCAAACCAAGGCACGATTACTGGCATCATACTCAACTGGTAATGTAATGAAACTGAAAATAGTTGCAAAACCCATCATTAAAACTCCAGCGGCAGCAACCCACCAACCAAGGCCAAGTCCGGCAGCACCACCAAGCACCAATCCACCAATAATTAACCATTGAGACATTCCTGAAGTCACACTAACAACAGGCACTAAAGTTGAACGCATTTCTAACCAAGCATATGCTTTAGCATGCTGTACAGCATGTCCACATTCGTGAGCTGCCACTGCCGCTGATGCCGCATTTCGCTGATTATATACCGATTCACTTAAGTTTACGGTTTTATTTTTTGGGTTATAATGATCTGTTAACTGACCTGGTGTAGAAATAACCTCAACATCATAAATACCATGGTCTGACAACATTTTTTCGGCAATTTCTTTACCACTCATACCATTGCGTAATTGTACTTTTGAGTACTTTTCAAATTTGCGCTTTAAAGTACTGCTTACTAACCAACTTACTAAAGCTATAGCACCTATTAATATATAATATCCAATCATTTTATCAATTTTTAATTTTAACTAAATATAGCAAAAAACAAGCCAATTTTTGTAAATGAAATTTTGTCAGTTTAATTTATTTTATTGTATTTAATTTTAAAAAGAACTAAAAAAAGCTGATATTGTTGTAATAGCATTTGAAAAAATAACAGACGGACTATCTTTTATCATTTATCCAGTAATTTAACCGAAACTATTTTAAACCTATTATTAATGACTTCGCCTTCTACTTCGACTTTTCTAATAGCTACACAAAACCCTGTATTTTCATCATGGGCATCACCAAAGTCATCAATATGGGCGCCATCTACAAAATAAGCGTTACCATCAATACGAACTGCTAAATCACATCCTTTTTGAGTCGTCAAATCAAATTGACATTGTCCACAAGATAATTCTACTGTTTGTTTTTTTGCTTTATCATTATTGCACGCAATGCTAAAAAGCAAGATAAAAACCAGAATTATTCTTTTCATGTTTTGAATTTTTAATATGGAACGTCATTGCGAAACTTTTGACAAAAAGTTGTGGCGATCTTTTTAATTTGAACTATACATTAAACAGATTACCACGTCGCTTTGCTCCTCGTAATGACATTAGCCTACAATATTTACAATTTTACCAGGAACAATAATTATTTTTTTAGGTATTCTGCCTTGTAATTGCTCTTGTGTTTTTTCGTTGGCCATCACCGCTTCTTCAATTTGTTGAGCGTTAAAATCCATAGGCAATTCTAGGGTAAAACGCATTTTTCCGTTGAAAGAGATTGGGTAATTTTTACTGCTTTCAACTAAATAACTAGCATCAAATCTTGGAAATGGTGCTGTTGAAATGGATTCAGTATGCCCCAACTTTTCCCATAATTCTTCAGCAATATGAGGTGCATAAGGTGAAATTAAAATCAATAATGGTTCTAATATTTCCTTACTTGTACATTTTTGAGCAGTTAGCTCATTAACAGCAATCATAAACGTAGAAACCGAAGTATTGAATGAGAAGTTTTCAATGTCTTCTTGTACCTTTTTAATGGTTTTGTGAAGCGTTTTTAATTCCTCCCCTAGCCCCTCCGAAGGAGGGGAATCAGAAACGTAGAAGCTTTCGTTTTCTCCTTGATGATATAATCTCCAAAGTTTTTTAAGGAACCCATGCACCCCTGTAATACCAGCCGTGTTCCAAGGTTTGTATTGCTCTAAGGGGCCTAAAAACATTTCATACAACCGTAAACTATCCGCACCATAATCAACACAAATTTGATCTGGATTGACCACGTTGTATTTGGATTTGGACATTTTTTCGACTTCGCGTCGAACTTTGAAAACATCATTATCTCCTTTGATTATTTCTCCTTTTTCTCCAATAAAAAGAGCGTTTACATATTTTTTACCAAATTCATTGTCTAATTTTAATGCTTCAACATCTAGTTCATCGGAAGCATTTACATAATCTACTTTAACATGAAGTGAACTAAAAGTAAGGTTCACTTTATATTCATCATAATTGTCTATTACATAATCATAACTCTCTTTATCAAGAGAATAATTTGCTGCCAGTGTTCCTCTGAATATTTCTTTAATGAAATCTTTATTATTTCTAGTTTCTTTAGAAACAACTATAGTTTCATTCATTTCATAAGATCCAAATGGAGTTCCTTCTTTTTTAGATTGAAAATCTATTTTATCTAATCTATAAACAAAAGCACTCGTCCCCAAAATCATTCCTTGGTTAATCAGCTTTTTGGCATATTCATCAACAGGCACCAAACCTTTATCAAATAAGAATTTTTGCCAAAAACGCGAGTACAATAAATGACCGGTTGCGTGTTCGCTTCCGCCAATGTATAAATCGACATCTTTCCAATATTCTAAGGCTTCTTTACCGGCAAACTCATTTTCATTATGAGCATCCATGTAGCGGTTAAAATACCAAGAACTTCCTGCCCAACCTGGCATGGTGTTCAACTCTAAAGGAAAAATGGTTTTATTATCAATTAACTGATTACTGACCACTGCACCTTGTTTTGTATCCCAAGCCCAAATGGTGGCATTTCCTAATGGCGGTTCGCCCGTTTCGGTTGGTAAATATTTTTCAACTTCTGGCAAACGAATTGGCAAATGTTTCGCATCAATCATTTGTGGCATACCATTTACATAATACACAGGAAATGGTTCACCCCAATAACGTTGACGAGAAAAAACGGCATCACGCAAACGATAATTGGTTTTCCCTTGGCCTTGTCCTAATTTTTCAAGTTCCTCAATAATTTTTTTAGTGGCTTCTTTATAGTTTAATCCATTAAGAAAATCGCTATTTGCAATAATGGTTTTGTCTTTATCGGCAAAGGCTTCTTCAGAAATATCGGCACCTTCAAAAATATTAGGAATGGGGATATTAAAATGTTTTGCAAAATCGTAATCGCGTTGGTCTCCACATGGAACAGACATCACTGCACCAGTTCCGTAACCTGCCAAAACATAATCGCCAATCCAAACGGGAATGGGTTGTTTTGTGAACGGATGCTCTACATAAGCACCTGTAAACACACCTGAAATGGTTTTTACATCGGCCATTCTATCGCGTTCACTACGTTTTGCGGTTGCTAAAATATAAGCCTCCACCTCAGCTTTTTGTTTAGATGTAGTAATCTGCGATACTAATTCATGCTCAGGTGCCAATGTCATAAAACTCACGCCAAAAATAGTATCAGGTCTTGTGGTGAAAACGTCTATAACATGAGATTGCTTCACTCCGTTCGCAATGACGTTGAACGATACACTAGCTCCGACCGATTTTCCAATCCAGTTGCGTTGGCTTTCTTTAAGTGAAT
>DJWL01000021.1 GCA_002441545.1 Flavobacteriaceae bacterium UBA6231
AAAAAGTAAAAAAGTAGCATTGATAGCTGTCTGTAATAAGCTTTTAAAACAAGCATTTGCCTTAGCAAAATCAGGGTTGATATATGATCAGAACTATAGAAGTGTTTTAGTGAATTTAAATTAATAATTACTTGTTTTTTAACACAGTTCTTGGAAAGTACGTATTTGTATTTAATGATTTTACTTCACCATTTCGTTACACTCGTGCACGAAGGAAAATCAGACGTAACAAAACAGCAACGATCTTTGGCTTATCTAAAAAACTAGCAATTTTTTTTATAGTGTGTTAGCTGCTCGTTATTTTATTATTATATTTTCCCTTTATATTTTGGGTCATAATCTACCATCCATTCAATACCATATTTGTCTCTAAACATGCCAAAATAAGAACCCCAAGGACTATCGCCAATTGGACATTCAATAGCTCCGCCATGTGAAAGGCCGTTAAAAATTCTGTCGGCTTCTTCACGCGTTTCAGCACTAACTGATATTTTGGACCTGTTTTCGTTTTCACTGACGCGTCCCATACTTTCAGGAACGTCATTGGCCATTAAAATGTTATTACCAATGGGTAAAGCAATGTGCATAATCTTATTGGCTTCATGTTCAGCTATTGGATTGTCATCACATGATATGTCTTTGAAACGCATAATCGTTGCGAATTCGCCACCAAATACTGATTTGTAAAAATGGAATGCTTCTTCAGCATTTCCGTTGAAGTTGATGTAAGGATTGATAAGTGCCATAATATTATTTTTAAGTTGTTGTTGTTTTATTTAAATTTTAACAGTGTTTAGCTTATGATAATAAATATAAGAAACAAGCAAAATAGCGAGAATAATTAATGGAAAGAAGGTTTGAAAATTGATACCGTCCACTGCTCCATGACTTATGGTTGCAAAAATAAAGTCGAAAGCAAAACCTGCATATGCCCATTCTTTTACTCGTTTAGGAATTTGTGGGATAACCAAAGCTAAAACACCTAACACTTTAAAAACAACCAATGCGTTTCCAAAATATTCAGGATAACCCAAATGTCTAATGCCTTCTTTTGCCAATTCTGTTTGTGAAGTCAATGCAGGCATGACGCCTTCAAATAAAGCTATGAATATAGTCGCTGTCCAAAAAATTATTTTATCTTTTTTCATATCTGTTCGATTTTAATTAGTAGAATTTTTGTTAAAGTTAAGTATCCAATGATTTCCATATTTATCAGTAAGGTTACCAAATAATGCACCCCAAAACGTCTTTTTCAGTGGATGATTAGCTTTACCTTCGGCAGAAAGTTTGGCGTAAACCTTTTTTAGTTCTTCTTCGCTGTTACAATTCAAGGAAAGAGAAACTGTGTTTCCTTTTATAAGTCCAGTTTGAGAAACTATGTCTGAGCCTTGCAATACCAAAGTTTCTTTCTTCAGCGTAGCATGCAATATGCAATCTTTCATTTGTTTTGGCATTTTATTAGAAAGCGGTGACTCACCAATGGTTTGAAACGTAAGTTCGCCACCTAAACAGTCTTGGTAAAAAGTCATAGCATCTCGGCAATTACCATTGAAAGTGAGGTAAGAATGTATTCGCATAACATCAATCATGCTATAGGTTACTCTTGATTCATCACGTTGAACATCCAACGGATACCGAATTTATCTAAACAACAACCCCAATATCCCCAAAACTCATCTCTCATTGGAGCTTTATCACTTCCACCTTCAGATAAGGCTTTGTATAAATTATCCGCTTCATCCTTTGCATCCAATTGCAAACTAATGGTGGTATTATTTCCAATAATTAATTTATGGCCCATAGATTCCAACATGTCTGTGCCCATCAATTCTGTACCTCCTATAATTGGTAATGCCACATGCATAACACAATTCAAATCTGCTTCAGATAATTTAGGAGCCTCTGGATTTGGAGGTAAATCTTTTATATACATCATAGGAGCCGAAAATTCTGTTCCAAAAACTGATTTGTAAAAGTTAAAGGCCTCTGCTGTGTTGCCTTGAAAGTTTAGATAAATGGCTACTTTACTCATTTTATTGGTTTTTAAGTTTTAATTTAAGCGTCTGGAATGTTTGGCTCAACAAGTCTTTTTAATTTATCCAATGATTCTTGCCAACCTAAATAGCACATTTCAACTGGAATAGCTTCTGGAATGCCTTCTTGTACTATATTAATTTCGGTACCGCACATAACCGTTTTCATTTGAACTGTGGTAATCATTTTTCCTGGTAACTTTGGATCATCAAATTTATCGGTGTACTTAATCAATTCATTAGATACCATCTCTAAATATTCTCCTCCAAAGGAATGGCTACTGCCTGTTGAGAAGTTTATAAACGACATTTTGAAGGTGCCTCCAATCTTCGCCTCCATATGATGTACTTTACACACAAAGCCATAAGGAGGTATCCATGATGCCATGGCATCGGCATCGGTAAAAGCTCTAAATACCTTTTCTACTGGTGCTGCTAAAATTCTGTGCAGCTTTACACTGTTACTTTTCATTTTATTTTTTTTTAAAATGTTAACTAATAATACAAAGATGCGATTACTTTTCAATATATTAAATACGCAAAAATGACAACAAAAGGGTGTTTTGCGACAAAATTGTTTTTACATTTATAATCTTTAAATACGAATAACATGATGAATGTAAGTATTCTTGTTCCTGAAAATTCCGTAATGCAAGCCATTGCCGATCCCCAATATTTACTTTCTGCGGTCAATCAATTTATGGTTGTAGCTGGTAAAAAACCATTGTTTAATGTGCAATTAGTTGGAATGAAAAAACAAGTAAAAATTAATAATGGCTTGTTTTCTATAAACACTTCACAACTTTTAAAAGAGGTGAAGAAAACCGATTTAGTCATCATTCCTGCCCTGTTTGGTGATATGAAAACTGCCATTGCTTCCAACAAAAAAGCATTGCCATGGATTAAGGAGCAATACAACAATGGAGCCGAAGTGGCTTCATTATGTGTTGGTGCTTTTTTGTTGGCATCTACGGGTTTACTTAAAGGCAAAAAATGTTCGACCCATTGGGGATTTCAAAATGAGTTTAGAGACATGTTCCCTGATGTTGAAGTCGTGGAAGGCAGTATTATCACCGAAGAGCACCGAATTTATTCAAGCGGTGGCGCCAATTCGTATTGGAATTTATTGCTACATCTGGTAGAAAAATATACCGATAGAGAAACTGCCATACTGGCATCAAAGTATTTTGCCATTGATATTGATAGAGAAAGCCAAAACACTTTTGCACTATTCCAAGGGCAAAAAAACCATACAGACGAAGCCATTAGAAAAGCACAAGAGTATATTGAACAGAATTTTCAAGAAAAGATAAGTATTGATGATTTAACTGAATTGGTATCTGTAGGCAGACGTAGTTTTGAAAGACGGTTTAAGTTAGCCACCAACAACACGGTGTTGGAATATATTCAAAGAATAAAAGTTGAGGCAGCCAAAAGAAGTTTTGAGAACAGCAGGAAAAACATGAACGAAGTTATGTTTGATGTGGGTTATACCGATACAAAAGCATTCCGAACCGTTTTTAAAAAAATTACAGGTCTTACACCAATTGAGTATCGAAATAAGTATAATAAAATGGTAGCCTAATTCTACCTTTTAGGGTTATTTTTTATTGCCTATTGCTCAGAAATGACACCTAACGTCTATGTATAT
>DJWL01000155.1 GCA_002441545.1 Flavobacteriaceae bacterium UBA6231
GCAATATTTAATTCTTTACCAGATAAATCGGTAGTATATATTTGTTTTCCTAAAACATTGAAAATTTCAACGCGTTTAGTAAGGTTCTTATTGGTAGTAATATAAACAAATACTCTACCATTATTTACAGGGTTAGGATATATTGATAAGCCATCAATATGATCTTGCTGGGGCGTATTATTTAATCCTGTTTGAGAAAACCCTTGTTGGGCCATCAAAAACAAAAAGGAAAAAATAAATAACACAAAGTAGTTTTTTTTCATAGTAGGCGTTTATTACTAGTAAAATTAATTAATTACTTCAAAAGTTATACCAAAGTAATGTTAAAAGTTTCTGTTTTACATCGAAAGGTTAAAACACTGTAACTTATACGTTACCAAAAGGTTATTTATACCAAATTTTCTATAAATCTGTGTTATTAATTTTATCTTTACTTCTGGAAATAATTTTCTAAACGTATTTAAAATATGAATAAAAAAGATATTAAAATTCTTTTAGTTGACGATGAGCCAGACATTTTGGAAATTGTTGGTTATAATTTATCAAACGAAGGCTACCAAATATTCACAGCCGAAAATGGTGTTGAAGCTGTTAAGAAAGCTAAAAAAGAGCTGCCACATTTAATAATTCTAGATGTGATGATGCCAGAAATGGATGGTATTGAAGCTTGTGAAATTATAAGAAAGAATCCTGATTTAAAAGATACTATTATTACGTTTTTAACTGCACGAGGTGAAGATTATTCTCAAGTAGCTGGTTTTGATGCTGGTGCCGATGATTATATAACAAAGCCCATAAAGCCAAAAGTTTTAGTTAGTAAAGTGCAGGCGCTTTTAAGACGGTTTAAGCAAGAAGAAGTTGTAGATTCTGTTAAAATTGGAAATCTGGTTATAAACAGAGATGAGTATAAAATTGTTTTAAAGGGAACCGAAATTGTGCTTCCACGAAAAGAATTTGAATTGTTATCTTTATTAGCTTCAAAACCTGGGAAAGTATTTAAACGCGATGAAATTCTGGACAAAGTATGGGGTAATGAGGTTGTTGTAGGTGGTAGAACCATTGATGTGCATATTAGAAAATTGCGTGAAAAAATAGGAGACGATTGTTTTAAAACCATAAAAGGAGTAGGCTATAAGTTTGTAGATTAATGCGTCCAAAATTTAAAAAAACATATAAATTCGCGATTAAAACATCGTTGTATATAACTGTTTTTATAACGCTCTTAATGGGTGTTTTTTTATACAGTTTTTATACAATTAATGGGTTATTGCTTTTGGCATTTGCCATTATTTCATATGTTTTCTCATTTATAGTCATTCAGTTTAGGGTAGAAAGGTTTATATACAAAAGAGTTAAAAAAATATATGACGATTTAACGCTTTTAGAGTCTACTAATTTAACACGCGGGCCTATAAACACTGATATGGGAACACTCACACAGGAAATTGATAAATTTGCCAGAGATAAAAAACTTGAAATTGAAACTTTAAAAGTGAGGGAGCAATACAGGAAAGAGTTTTTTGGTAATGTATCTCACGAGTTAAAAACCCCTTTATTTACAGTTCAAGGCTATATTTTAACACTGCTTGATGGCGCCATGAACGATAAAAAAATTCGTGAAAAATATCTTGAAAGAGCCAGTAAAGGAGTAGAACGGTTGGTTTACATAGTAAATGATTTAGATATGATTACCAAATTAGAAATTGGTGATTTAAGTCTGAATATTGAAAGTTTTGACATTGTTGAAATGGTAAGAAACGTTTTTGAAATGTTTGAAATGTGTGCCAACGAAAAAAAGATAACCTTAACGTTTGATATTGAATACACAAAACCAATTATTGTTAATGCAGACAAAGAGCGAATACAGCAAGTGTTAATCAATCTTATTGTGAACTCCATTAAATATGGACGCGAAAAAGGAACAACCGAAGTAAGTATTGAAAACCTGATTAAAAACAAGGTGATTGTTAGGATTACAGATAACGGAATAGGTATTGGAAAATCAGACTTACCTCGTTTGTTTGAGCGTTTTTATAGGGTTGATAAAAGTGGATCAAGAACAGAAGGTGGTTCTGGTTTAGGACTTTCCATTGTAAAACATATTATTGAAGCCCACGATGAAAAAATTTATGTTGAAAGCGAATTTGGTGTTGGTAGTGAGTTTTCATTCACTTTAGAAAAGGCTAAATAAAGTTTCAAAATTGGTTTCTTTTTCAAAGTTACCAAAACCATTATAATTATTTATTTGCTCAAGTTTATCTATACTAAATTCGTTTTGCTTACAATAGGGTGCTATGTTTAATTTCTCTAATCGTTTTGCTAAATAAAGTTGTTCGTTTTGTCCAGGAGTTGGTATAAAAAAAGCTTTCTTTTCAAGAATTGCCAAGTCCATGATGGTAGTATATCCAGAGCGAGAAATAATTAAATTACTACTTTGAATTGTTTTTTGAAGTTCAAGGCTTTCCATGAAATTATAAATAGTAAAGTTTTTGCTTTTAGTTTTAGTTTGAACGGTTTCAATAATACCTCTAACCAAAATGATATTTTTTTTATAATCTTTAAATTCTGTTAAAATCTTTTTTTCTAAAATGCTTCTTTGTGGTTCTGGACCAGATAAAACTACCAGTATGTTATATGCAGAAGGCGTGGAATTGCTTTTTGAGAACCTACTTAAAACGCCAATATATTTAAGGTTTAATTTATGAGACTTCATATGTCCAAGTTTGCCGCTAAGATTTAGATTGTTTTCAAAATCAGGCACCCAACATTCCTTATGTTTGCTAATAATTTTATGATGGATTTTTGTGGTTAACCAAGTAGTAATTCCGCTAAAAACTCTTAATTGATGCGTTATATAAACAGAAGGAATAGTTTTTTTTGAACTATAAACGCCA
>DJWL01000082.1 GCA_002441545.1 Flavobacteriaceae bacterium UBA6231
TTTGAGGTTCTCGACCTCGGTTATTAATGAGAGCGCAAAGATACTATATTTTTTTTATTTGCAACATATTTTTTTATAACGAAAATTTGTGTGTAAAAGATTTGATTTTTAGAATAGTAAACATACAGGAGTAGGAGCCATAACTGAGTTTAAAAATGATAGCATTCCTGTTTTAGGAGCTATTTTAAAAACAGAAATATTATCACTTTTTTGATTGGCAACCAATAAGAATTTTCCAGTTGGATCTATAGTAAAATTTCTTGGCCAATCACCATGAACAGAAATTGTTTGAATTTTTTCAATAGAACCATCAAGTTTATTTCTTTTAAAGACTACTATTGAATTCTCACCTCTGTTTGATCCATATAAATACAATTCATTTTTAGATAACTGAATTTCAGCACAAGCATTAGACCCTTTGTAATCTTCCCTTAAAGTTGAATCAGTGTCAATTTGTTCAAAACCATTTTCTGTTTTTTTTACCGAAGTAACAGAACTACCATGTTCATTGATTATATATATAAATTGACCGTTTCTTGTTAAAGCAAAATGCCTAGGTCCAGAATTATTGGGCATTTCAACAATACTAGGTAACACAAGTTCGTAATTGTTATTTTTTAATTTGTATTGATAAACGGAATTCATTCCTAAATCTGCAACAAAAAGGTCGTCATTAAAAAACTGTGCAGAATGAGCATGAGACTTTTTATCAGATGTATTGTGCTCAAAAATTTGAGATGCCTCACTGAGTTTTCCGTCTCTTGAAATGTTATAAATGGAAACGGAGCCACCACCATAATTTGACACAACCGCTTTATTTCCCAATTTATTTAAAGAAATATGACAGGGCCAATTGCCATTACTGCTTACTTTATTTAAAAATTTTAGCAACCCATTTTTTTCAGTTTTAAAAGAAGAAACATTTCCGCTGCTTTCGTTTACAGCATACAAATATTTTTTATTATGTGAAAAGGTAATAAACGAAGGGCTTTCACTAGAGGCAGCAAATTGTAAATTGCTAAGTTCTCCTGTATTTATGTTAAATTGAATTCTGTAAATTCCTTCGCTATTGCCATCGGTATAGGTTCCAATGTACATTGGTATATTTTGAGCTTTAGTATTAAATTGGCTTACCATAAGGCATAAAAAAAATAGTTTAAAATTCATATCATGGTTTATTTAAGTTATAAAAGTATGATATTTTAAACTATTTTTTATCTAAATAAGTCTGTGACTTATTTAATTTTTCAACATAGAAATTTCATTTGAAATTAAGTTGTCTATATCTTTTGAGGTTATTGAAATTTGGTTTTTAATCATTATTTTTTTCATCACTTGATTGGTTACCATAGTTACTTGAGAGTCTTCTATAGTATTTTCAAAACGTGTTTTAACCTTATTGTTTATTGTTATTTTAAACTCTGCCAGAAGTGCTCTTAATGATGCACCTTGAAGCCATTCATTGTAAGCATCAATTTCCTCTGAAATAATTAAATTAACTTCATCTGTTGCGGCCAAACGGTGTTCTTTGGTTTCTTCAAGTTCTACAGAAATTGAGTCTAAATCATGAAAAACAATATGATTTTGATTGGCTAGTTTTTTGTCAATATTACATGGTACAGCTAAATCAATCAGCAATACTTTTTTGTTTGATTCAGGAACATTTTTAATCAAATTCGAGCAATTACTTGCTGCGCTAATAATCACATCAAAATCATCAAAATTATTGCTTATTATGTTTTCCCAAGGATAGGTTTTGCATTGATTATTTTGTGCTAAGATTATGGCTTTTTCTAAACTGCGATTTCCAATATATATATTGTTGAAATTAAATTTCGAATTATACTTAAACAGTTGCTTTACAATGTCGCCAGCTCCAACAAACAATATTTTTTTTGATTTTACAGTATCTCTATCAAATGTTTGTCTTATTACTTTTAATGATTTGTAGGCTACAGAAGTAGTTCCGTCTCTAAAATCAGTTTCGTTGCTAATTCTTTTATGAGTTTTAAAAACTGCTTGTAAAGCACGTTCTAACAATGACCCTTGTAGTTGATGGGCCATTGAAAAGTGATGAGCTTTTTTTATTTGAGATATAATTTCAGCATCACCAAAAACAAGCGATTCTAAACCTGATGAAACTTCTAATAAATGTTTTATACTACCTTTGGTATCATCACTTAATTGAAACATTTCTTTTTCACTGTGTGAGTTTTTTATGGCTTTAAACTCAATCAAATAATCTATTATTGAGTTTGCTGACGTAGTAATAGATTCAAAATAAATTTCAGATCTGTTACAAGTAGCCAAAATAAACAAACCCGAAATGTCTTTAAAAGCTTCACAAATAAGTTGAGTTAATTGTTTTTTTTCTTCTTCTGAAATATGATATTTTTCTCGTTGTTCAGTATTTGCCGTTTTATGGGAAACACTTATATAGCGCAATGTTTTATTCATAATTAGCTTAACTCTAAAGTCTTTAAAAATTATATAACTATAATAGATAATATGTCAAAGGTAGTTACAGAACATTAGATAGATAATGACTTTTATCATATTTTGTAACATATGTTACATTAAGAGATTTTTAAAAATATTGAAGAGATTAAAACTCAATTTAAGAATCTGTTTATTTTTTCACTTTATGACTTTTGTCATAAAATATTTGTAGAAAATTAGATATGTTTGAAATAATTCATTAAAAAAGATCCTTCCAAATTTTGCCCAAGTTGTAATGCTTTTATTAATTCTTAAAAATGGAATTATAGCATTTACATGTGATATACATTTTGACGGGTTTTATTATTGTTGTTTTTAAAATGGTTTTTTCTGAAAATAGTCTTAAAAATAACAATTAATAAATAAGCACTCTTTTTCGAAGGGTTTATTTTAGCCTAGCATTGGCCACTTTAATTTATATAGTTGAAAAACAGTCTATAAATACTTCCTATAGATTTATGTTTCATTTCAACAATAACTAAGTTTTTAAGAAATGCCAAAAATTATTTTTCGATTATTACTTTCTTTTATTGTTTTTGTTACCATTTTTATAGTAATAAAGCAATTAGTGATACCAAATTCCTTTGGTGATTACGGCCATTATAGAGCTAATTCCATTGATGACAATAAAGGAAGAACACTTTATTTTAAAGGAGATGAAAAATGTATTTCATGTCATCAAGATATTAATGATTTAATAAATACAGATTTACATTCCGAAATAAGTTGTGAAACTTGCCATCCTCCAAAAATTGATGCAGATACAGATTGTAAGGTAAATCCTCCTAAGATTAAGGGAACCATTGAATTTTGTGCACAATGTCACACAAAGAATGCTGCAAGAGAAGCTATAGGTTTTCCGAATTTTGATATTAAGGAACACAAGGGAGACCAAAACTGTATAGAATGTCATAATCCGCACGCGCCATGGGAACTAAAAGAATAAATAACAATAGAAGGAATTTTTTCAAAACTACAGCTGCTTTAATTGGCGGTACCATTGCAATTTCAATTGTGAAACCTTTTGAGCTTATAGGTCAATCAAAAGTTGAGGATAAAAGCGATGATAAAACTATCAAACCATTATGGGGAATGGGCGTTGATATAAAGAAATGTATAGGTTGTGGAAAATGTTCTGAAGCCTGCAAGATTGAAAATAATGTACCAAAAGAACCTTTCTATTTTAGAACATGGGTTGAGCAATATACAGTTAAAAAGGATGGCGAAGTTAAAATAGAATCACCTAATGGAGGTATTGGAGGTTTAAAACAATCAGTACCAGATGAGGATATTTTTAAATCGTTTATGGTGCCCAAATTATGTAATCACTGTACCGATGCTCCTTGTGTACAAGCTTGCCCTGTAGGAGCAACTTTTATCAGTCCTGAAGGTGTTGTTTTTGTAGATGAAACCTATTGCATAGGTTGTAGTTATTGCATTCAAGCTTGTCCTTATGGTGCTAGATTTATGAATCCAATTACTAAAGTTGCTGATAAGTGTACTTTTTGCTATCACCGAATAAGTAAAGGTTTAGAACCTGCATGTGTAGAGGTTTGTCCTACAGACGCACGGATTTTCGGAAATTTAAGAGACAAAAAAAGCGATTTAGTTAAGTTTTTGCAAAAAAATCCAACAGAGGTTTTAAAACCTCATTTAAATACAAAGTCAAGAGTTTTTTATAACGGATTAAGTTCAGAAGTTAGATAATTATGGAAGAGCATTTTCAACATTTATACGAAGCCTTATCACAAGTTGATGGATATATTTATCCTAATGAAATAGACTTGCATTGGGGATTAATGATTGTATTGTATCCGTACATTACCGGATTGGTTGCTGGAGCTTTTATATTAGCATCACTTGAACGCGTTTTTCATGTGAAAGTATTAAAACCTACTTATGGGTTAGCTCTATTAACGGCATTAGCTTTTTTATTGGTGGCAACCATGCCTTTAGTAAGTCATTTACAGCATCCTCTCAGGGCTTATGAAATTTTTATGACACCAAACTCAACATCGGCAATGGCTATTTTTGGATTTGTTTATTTATGGTACTTAATGGTGGTTTTATTATTAGAAATTTGGTTTGATTATAGAAGGGATTTTGTAATATGGGCAAAAACCAGTAAGGGATTCAAAAAGTTTTTTTATAGAATAATAACTCTTGGAATTAATGAAACAGATGAAAAATCTGTAAAATTAGATGATAGATTAGGTTATTTTATTACTGTAATTGGAATCCCATCAGCTTTTTTACTTCACGGCTATGTGGGTTTCATTTTTGGCTCTATAAAGGCTAATCCTTGGTGGTCTACCGTATTAATGCCAATTATATTTTTGTTTTCTGCTATGGTTTCTGGAATAGCCTTGGTAATGATTATTTATATGGTAGTTAGCTGGATAAGGAGGGTTAAAATTGACATGAAATGTTTGGATACTATAGCCAGATATTTGCTGTTTATTTTAATAATAGATTTTACTTTGGAATCTTTAGATCAAATTCATCGAATTTATGAGGCTGAAGAATCTTTTGATATTATTAAAGTATTGGTTAGTGGTAAACTTAACCTTACGTTATTTATAATGCAAATTGGTTTAGGAACGATAGTGCCTTTATTCTTTTTAGGAATATTTCAATTTTATAAACCAGTTGAAAAAATTAGAAAAGCAGTCTACTTTTTTGTAGGAATATTTGTTCTTA
>DJWL01000143.1 GCA_002441545.1 Flavobacteriaceae bacterium UBA6231
AGCATAAAATACTATGCTAAGATTGAATACGAACGCAGCTATAAAGGTTTTGATAAAGAGATCAAGGAGAACCAACCCTTTAGAGCACAGATTTCTAAACTGGAATATGATCTTGTGAAAATAAGGACTGGAAAACTGCAGGGTAATAGCAAAGCCATAGAGAAAACCATTGAGCAGCTCAAAGCAAAGGTCCCTCATCGTATGGATGGCAAGATGATCGGGCAGGGGATGAAAAAACAGGGGTTCCAGACTCATGTGCATATCATTGTCAGCCGCAAGGATGTGACCAATACCCTTAGTCTGTCTCCAGGGAGTTCTCACAAAGCTTCCGAAGCTATATTGAATGGCAACACTGTAAAACGAGGCTTTAACAGGGATGAATTTTTTGAGAATGCCGAAAAGACCTTTGACAAACTGTTCAAATACAATCGGAACTTTGTTGAGAGCTATTCTGCCCATAAAATGTACAGCAAAGACACGTACAAATTCTTTGCACACCTGATGGCGCTTCCCATAAATGAAAAAAGCGCTGCCTTTAAGATTATGGGTAAATCAGGTATGCATATCCCTAACCTAAATATCCCCACAAGCCAAGTCCAATTGGCTCTAAAAGCCTTTAAACAATTAAAAAGAACCATCGATGTGGTAAAAAATGCAAGTTCCATAGGGATCTAAAAACCAATCCTATGACACCAACTGTTTTAATGATTAGCATCTATGTTTCTTTGACCGCTTTGATGGTCATTAGTTTTCGTTATATGCGGTATGCTTATGGCCTTTATACAGGATTATTCCTTATGATTGGTTATCTGCTCTATCTTATGCACCCTGACCTGTTTATGAAACTATTGGGGTACTGGCTATGGCCATTGATATTTATCAATAACCTGTTGTACGTTATAATACATCCAACTTGGGAGCAACCCAAAACAGATCGGAAGTATGCCGTCAAGCTCAAGGTAAAAAATGGCACCATAAAACTCCAGAACATCCGTAGGGGGATATCCGTTATAGGATCGGCCGGCAGTGGCAAGACCGAATCCGTGGTCTACAATATACTCAAGCATTTTCAAGAGCACCAATTCTGTGGTCTCATCCATGATTATAAGCATTTTGAGATCACCGAAATGGTAGCTCCGGTTTTTAAGGAATCTAAACGGCCGTTCCACATCGTTTCCTTTGACGATATCTATTCAAAAGTAAATCCCATAGCTCCAAGGTACATGGAAGACGAGGAAAGTGTCAATGAAGTATCCAGAGTGCTTCTGGAGAACTTATTGGAACAACGGGAATCCATGATTTCTGGATCTTCCAAGTTCTTTAATGATGCCGTGGAAGGGCTCTTGGGAGGGCTTATTTGGAAACTAAAAACGGCCCATCCTACCTATTGCACACTTCCCCATTTGATTGCGACTTATCACTATTTGGATACCGATTCCCTTATTGATTTTTTGAGTTCTGATTATACCTCCAAAGCGATGGCGAATGCCTTTATTTCGGGACGGGATTCCGAACGCCAAACGGCAGGGGTGATGAGCACACTGGCGAATGCCTTAAAGAAAATCAGCACCCAACGTATCTTTATGACGCTCTCGGCAGATGAAGTGCCCTTAGATATCAATAATCCTAAAAATCCAGCGGTTGTGTCCATTGTGAACAACCCCAAATTTGAAATGGCTTACTCCCCAGTGATTGCCACCATCATCCATACCATAACTAAACAAATGAGTGTACGGCACCGGGAATCGTCTTTTATCCTTATAGAAGAAGCGCCCACCATAAGGCTGCTCAATATGCACCGTATTCCGGCAACCTTACGGAGCTATGATATTTCAACAATCTATGTGATGCAAGACAAGATCCAAAACGATCTGATGTATGGAGATAAGGCAAGCCGTGCCATCTTGAGCAATCTGTCCTACCAGTTTTTTGGAAAGGCGAACGACCCAGACACGGCCAAGTATTATGAACGCTTTTTTGAGATTGTCAAAAAACCAACCATCACGATCAGTAAAAGACAAAACAGTTTGGATTTTGATTCCAGGATCAGCAAAGGGGAGAAGGAGGTCAGTAAGATTCGCTCTGATGTGTTCTTTCGGTTAAAGCAGGGGGAGTTCATCTCTTTTGCAGATGGGAGGGATCGTAAAGTGCAGTTTAAAATGCCTCATATTACCAGAGATTTACCACCACCAGTTCATCGGTATAATGATGCCGAAATCCAAGCGAATTTTGAACGGATTCATCTTGAGGTCAGGCAGCTATTTCAAATTGAGAGCTAAATTCAGTTGGATTACTGTTGTCAAACATATGAGGTGCTAACTTTTGGTTGGGCCAAAAAAAGTAGTTTTTTATATGCTGTTGAGAGTATAGTCTTTACTGATTTTTAATTCAAAACCCACGCAATAGCAGCTTCAAGGGTACTAAAAGGTGCTGAACTATAGCCTTCATCTTCAGTTTTAACAAGGATTGGAATGACAATATCTTGTGGCTCTTCAGTAAGGATTGCAATTTTAAAGCCTCCGAATATATCTAGATTTTTTTTATAGAAAGCGACTATCTCAGCATTCTCTTCAATTTTCATCTTAAAATTTGAATTTCGATAATCTAAAATGAATCCTTTAGTTTCTTTGGGTATTAAATCATTTTCAAAAGCATACTCCCAAGATGATTCTATATCGTCAATAGTAATCATTCCATAATAGTATTTGAATAAAATACCTAGTGAACTGTCAAATTGATATTTAAATTTCTCATTCATTCAGTCCAAAAATAAATAGGTTAATAGATTGTACAATATATAAAAAATCTTATCACCAAAAATTTTATAAAAAACAAATCCGTTTAACTGCGGCTTATATTGATGCCATCTTGTGAAAATTATAGACTTGCAGACCAATTGCTGTTGTTGGTAATCGTTTGTTTTAGTTCGTCTCTATTTTTTTAGTTGTCTATTTTCCGTTGCTCATAAAGGGGCGTTATTTAAAATGCTCGAGATGATTTTATAATGTGCTTAATGTCTGTTTTAAATAATACCTATTAAGGGTTTAATTGATTTAAAAAAAAGGAACACTTTTTACGCAACTTTTTGTGGGTTCTCTCATCTTCTAAATGAATTTTAAAAAAAATAGTATATATGAAAAAATCAATTGTATTAGTAAAAACAATCATGGCCGCAAGCCTCTTATTTTTTGGATGTAGTAACGATAATAGTCCAGATTGTCCAGACGATTTTACAGGCGCACTCGATGCAACAGAAACGCCACTTGTTGGTGAATGGAGTTTTGTGAGCATGGTCTCAGAGGATGAAGTAGACCTGACAAATGACTCCATGGATAATCCTAGTACCGATATCTATGATCAATTTTCAGAATGTCAGCAGGATGTTGCTTATACCTTTGAAGATGATAGAGGTTACACTTTAAAACAAGGATATGTTGCAACAGATTGCACTAATAAAGTGGCTTTAAATGGTACTTGGAAATTGACAGCCGGTGTTTTAAACTTTGTGGCAGACTGTTATACAAATTCCATCGACATTGAGTTTAATGAGGACAAGACCGAGTTTACATTTGAAAAGATGTATAAGTTTGTGGATGTAGACGGACATACCATTACAAGTAAAGTAATATTTACCTATGAAAAAACACCAAATTAATAGAGTCCGTTAATACGTCTTTAAAGTATTTTTGATAAGTCCAGTACCTAGTTACTGGGCTTTTTTTTGGAACCATCTTCAAACCTTGAAGTCATAGATTTAATAAAAAAACGAGTCTAATGAATTTAATATCAACTATTTGTCAGATGACTTACTTTTTTTATTATATTTAAAATCTCTCCCTAAAGTATTAGGTTCTCCCTGTCTCTCGAGTAGTTAGTAATAGCAAACAACATGTTGTTTAACTAATAATACTCTAGTGCCATGAATCATCCAACCAATTTGTCTTCAAAATTTGATCACGTCGTGGTCCTCATGCTCGAAAATCGTTCGTTTGATAACCTTTTAGGCTATCTCTATGAAGACCATGTTCCGGAAGGAAAAACCTTTGAAGGACTTCAAGGTAAAACGATCAAAATGCCCGTGCCGTCGGATGCTAATGGCTATGATAAGCATCCCTATATAGAGCCTTCTCAAGCGGCGGATTACCACCAGCCGTATCCCGATCCTGGAGAGGTGTATCAGCATGTTAATACGCAACTATTTAATGAGATTAGCCCTGGAAATAAGAAAACAGAGGCTTGTAAGATGGTGTCACCTTATAATATCCCCAATCCTTTACCACCTAAGGACGATTTAATGAAAGGCTTTGTTAAAGACTATATCAATACCCTTGAAGCCTTAAAGGACTCCAAATTCAACAACCCTACATTCGACCAGTATAAGGTGATTATGCAATGTTTTAAGCCGAGTCAAATTCCTGTATTAACAACCTTGGCCAAAGAGTTTGCGGTATTTGATCATTGGTTTTGCTCCGTGCCAAGTCAAACGTGGTGTAACCGAGCCTTTTGGCATGCCGGGACCTCTGGAGGGAACGTGGTCAACCCTACCGATGAATGTGGCCTAGAAGATATTGTGAAAGGTCTTGAGGCCTGGGTGAAGGACGTATGGTCCCAAAAGAACCTTTTTGAACGCATGGCTGAAAATAATATTTCTCATGCGGTCTACACAGAAGACATCGTGTCCTTAACGGCTTTGGTTAACGGGCTTTTTAATGATGAACAGGTGGTTAGGACAGGTAAAAATCTAAAACGATTTAAAGAGGATATTCAAAATGGCACACTTCCCCAATATGCCTTTATTGAACCTAAATTCTATGAGCAGCATAATGACCAACACCCATCGTCTTCAGGATCACATTTCGTGGATGGTCGTACCAAAGTAGGCACCGTGTTGTTGGGAGAGGCATTGATACAGGATCTCTATAACACCATTCGTACCAGTACTTATGCCAATAACACCTTGTTGATTATTACCTATGATGAACATGGGGGTTGCTTTGATCATGTGCCACCGCCTTGTACTAATTTTCAAAGCGAGTATCCTTGTTCTAAACAAGAACATCAAGGCGTTCAAAAGGATTTTGGGTTCAGCCGTTTGGGAGTGCGGGTACCTATGGTCATGGTCTCTCCATGGATTCAAAAGAACACTATCATCAATGAGGCCTTTGAGCATAGCTCATTCATTAAAACCATGTGTGAACGATGGGGCATGCAAGGCTTGACCGAACGGGATAAGAAGGCGCCGTCCTTTAATTCCAGTAAGTTGTTTTCAGATTCCAAACGAGACCTTCCTTATATCGCACCTCCTACTATTCCTAAGGTGGAGGATGCTGATTATGACCAAGAACCCTTGAATGATTTACAACGCTCTATATTATTAGGTGCCAATTATGTCGCACAACAGAATTCAACGTTTCAGATGGAATTCATGGAAATGGACACGGTCAAAAGGATTCATACGGTGGGAGGAGCCGTTCGACATCTAAACAGTATCAAACAATTTTTAAAATAAAAAATAGCAAGTCATGGGAGATACACTAAAAGTAACATCATGGAATGTGGAGTGGTTGGACAAGCTGTTTGACACTATAGACAGCAAAAAACAAAAGCGCATCGATGCTATCAAAAAAGAAATCTTGGATATAGATGCGGATGTACTCTGTATGCTAGAGAGCTTAAAGGGTGAAGATAAAATCGATGCGTTTTGTACTGATGTTCTAGATAATAAATATGTGGCGGTTAAAGCCATTGGAAATGATTATAAGATAAAGGGTAGGCAATGGATTTGGTTCTTGGTGAAAACCGAGCTTAGGGATAGGGCCTCTTTATTGCCTACCAAAATTTATGATGAATTCTCTAATGCGAGCTGGGATGTTCATTATTGGGGGGATTTTGAAGTAGCCAAGCATAAACATTACAGGCATCCACAGGTCTTGATTTTGGAATGGCAAAATACACGATTGGAACTCATTGGGCTGCATACCAAAAGTAAATTTGTGCGCAGTGGTAAGAGTAGTTGGAATGCGGGTGGTGACAAACAGAAAGCTTTCATCAAGGATGCCATAAAAGCGCGAATTAAGATGACTACGGAGGTGGCTAATGTCAGGGACTACATCAATACTAAATTTGAACAGGTACCCAATCCGGCCATTATGGTTATGGGGGATTTAAATGATGGCCCCGGCAAAGAGTTTTTTGAAAAGCAATATATCTTTTTTGATCTCTTATCAAACCTGCAAGGGAATGTGTTTGAGGCGGAACGGTTTCTCAATCATGCCTTGTTTGATTTTGAAGACAACTTACGTTGGAGTGTCAATTTTCAGGATTTTATAGATGAGTTTAGAGATCCCCATATCTTATTGGATCATATCTTGTTTACCCAAAGCTTGGTGGATGGGTCGCTGCCCATCATTATTGAAAGCAAAGCGGGGTATGTGGAGCATGAAATCCATGACCTGATTAATGCCAATAACCCGAAATATGCCAATACGAGTGACCATAAACCAGTGTCAGTGGTGATTTCTAAGAAAGAACAAGACTAATAATTAAACTTTGGCAAAAATTGAAGGATTTGCCAAAGTTTAATGATCTATTAATACATATTTATTAATAAATAAAATCAACTGATGAAAAAACAATTAATATTACTAATTCTATTTGGAGTTCTAACGAATTTTACTTTTTCCCAACAAAAGGTAGCTAAAGTAAAATATACCATTAATCCTAAAAAGGCATCTCAGGACACTGTGTTTTTTAAAATTAAAAACAAAGAAGTTGTATTTAAAAAAGGATGGATTGTTACAGAAACCATTGGTGGTAAAACAATTCAACGAAAATTAGATACTGCGGAAATAAAAAAGATGAAAGTTGATTCCGCAGTTATTATGAATAACAAATGGTATGCAGGGGAAATACTTCATTCAGAGAAAGACCCAAGCAAACTGGAAATAAATCCTTGGATTTTTAAATCTGAAAAAGATAGTTTGTTAAATAGCAAAGCATATATTAAAATTCCTGAGAATAGTTATGTAACATTAAAAAAGGAATATTGGAAATGGTCAGCAATTACAATTCCTTTTGCTATTCGTCCTACTTTGAATGACACTATTGGAAGTAAAATAACAACAGATTTAAAAATAGGGGCATCATTTTCGAGAAATATCGATTGGGAAAGTTATCGAAACAGGCGTATAAAAGGTTTGAAAAGTAGTTTTGGGATTTCTTTTGGTTTAGGGTTTGGTTTTTCAAAAGTTACATTAGATAAGAATTCAACAAGTCTTGATCCTAAGCCTATAGCTAATTCTGAGGATGGTTTAGCCTTTTTTCTTACGCCAGGAATAGGTATAAACATCAGGGGGTTTCAGATCGCAGGTTTTTTTGGGTATGATATTGGATTGACTGAAAATGTTAAAAAATGGAATTATAACAAAAAGCATTATTTTGGAATTGGTCTGGGAGTTGACTTAAGTACATTAGGGGAAATTAAATGATGAATTCATAATCAAAGATTCGGCACTAAAGCCTATTTACTGCAGAGTCTTTGAATGTTCAAGCTTATTGTTTTGGCTTTTACTTTATAAATATATAGGAATGTGTTTATGGAAGGCTCTAAGATCATAGCAAAAGACAAACTACACAAGAGAATATTGAAGAAGTGGTTCAAAGGAGGATTACTGAGAAATGATAAGACTTAAAAAAAGCTAAAATATTAAAGTGAAAATACTTCTTTGTTATGCCATTGAAGGGATTCTGGAGAAGGATACCAATTCACTTTTTTGGGAAGTGAAATTTGCTTACCATTAAATTGAGATAGAGAGAAAACAGAATCATTTTCTTTAATTGTTGGTGATATTCTAACAATGTAATCTTGATTGATAGTAATTAAACCTCTATCAAAAGCTCTATGAAGGTTAGGAGATAGGGATAAGCCATTAGGGATGGTATCATCATTCGAAATACTGAATGGTATGATATGACAAGCATCTATCATTTGAGCATTTTTTGATGATTCAATACGCATTCCAGAAATACAGCAGCTATAATTGTAAATTTTTGGAATCGTCTTTTTAAATAAACCACCTCTAATAAATAATTCTTCTTCATAGTCATCATCTTCTAATGTAGTTCTTAGTTCTTTTAAATGATTTTGATACTCAGATTTAGGTTCATTCAATATCTGATCCTCAATTTTTGCTTCTAGTTTATTTATTTGAAATAAGCTTAGGGAATAATTTGAATTAGCTGATGTAAAGTATTTATGAATGATAATTTGTTCTAAAATATTTCTTGAAAAACCATCAGATAACAAAATAAATAGGTCTTTATCAATTTCAGCAAAAGCAATAGACTCTTTAAGGTTTTTAAAACTTTTAATGCTTTTTGAATTATTTACTTTGAGTTCCATTCCTGGTTTAGTAACTAAATGCCAAAAAGGTTCGCTTCTCATATGGAAAAAGGGAAGTGCGAAATTGTTAACATGAGGCGTATCAACCATAATACTCCAAATATTTTTATATTCTAAAAGCAGCTCAGGCGTTATAAATAGTCTATTGGTTGTAATCTCTTTTTTTTGGATGAGACTTGCAATAGCTAGTAATAAAATGGGCTTATGTGGAGCTTTTCCAAGACCTTTGTTAAAACCTCGATTGAGTGTTTCAAATAAATGAATGTATTTGTCTATTGGTGTAATCATTCTTAACAAATCTAACGATTGTGGTTAATAAATTTCAGCATCAATAGATGAAATTTTCTGAATTCAATAGGCATTAATGATCTCAACGATATCCTCTTTAATAAATTCCCAGTGTTTAC
Source organism: Flavobacteriaceae bacterium UBA6231 (assembly GCA_002441545.1). GTDB lineage: Bacteria > Bacteroidota > Bacteroidia > Flavobacteriales > Flavobacteriaceae > Yeosuana. The sequence goes on from DJWL01000143.1 coordinate 8,809, forward strand.
CTAAATAGCAAATAGGTTCGAAGTCATGATCAGCTTGTGTGAAATCAACAAAGTTTTTTAGTATTAATTTGGGGTCATGAGTATAAGGATAACGCTGTTCGTGTAATTGTAACATTTTTTCAATGGAATATGAATTAAAGAGTTCATGTAAATCCCAAAAATCTTTTTTTCTCCCGCCTCGTTGAATCACATCCAGTTTCATAGCGATTATTTCTTCTATAGTGGCCATTCTGATAGTATCTTCTATAAAAGCAGGTTGAATATAGTCATCGGTGTAAAAAATATCCAATTTCAAGGTATTTTCTTTAGAATGACCTATAAAATAAGATTTCCCTAAGCCAACATCTATATCTTTTAGATGGTCCACATAGGTGAAATTTTCATTCAAGTAATCTTCAATTTCGTTAAAATTAATAGTACCATAAGGCGCATCACTAAACAAATCAATATCGATAGATTCTCTATGTCCAAGTCTTAAGCTTAGGGCTGTACCTCCAACTAATCTAAACGTTTTGAATATTTCAGCGTTTATTAGTTTAATCAAACTTTCTCGAAGTAAATCGTTTACTGTATTGTAATGTAACATCCAGTTATTAAATAGTTATATATGTGAAACGGTATAGGGTTTACGAGTTGCAGATTGCAAGGCATTATCAACTTTTTTAGAACCATAAAAGCGACGAATTTCATTTTTTTCTTCCTCATTACCACGTTCAAAAACGCGTTTAACAACGGCTTTATACTGTTTGTTCCAATCAATTTTAAATATATCGGTGTCCCAAAAAAGAGACTTTCTTAAAATAGATAGATTTGGTGTTCCTAAATGTTGTGATTTTTTTTCTTTGTCGATGTCGTAATACGTTTGTAAAAGGGCTAGTGTGCCCTCTTCCATATCTAATTTATGCTCAATCTTTAATGCCATGGCCGTATTAAGACTTCTTTTGCCTTTAGTAATAGCATTAAGCGTTTGTGGATGTTCGTTTATAGATATAGCAAATGGACGTTGACGAATCATGCGTTTCTTAAACTCACGTTCCAAAATAAACCCTGGGTGAATTCCTTTGTATTTTTTTATATACATATTCATAATACAAATATAAACATTTTTGTTTACATTTTAAAAAAAATAAAATGACAGAAATGGTTTTCTAAAACGATTATTTTTAGGAGTATGAGTATGTCTTGTGGTTTTAAATTGTTTTTAGATTGTTGCATATATTTCATATTGCGATATGCGATATATGTAATTATTAAACTAATTAAATGCTTTGTTTTAGGCGAGTATGTAGATAAACAGATATATTAATTATTCTATAAAATCAAAGAGTTAAATTTGTTTGAAATTGTGATTTTTAAATTTTTATAGTACTCTTTTTTTTCTTCAGTAAGTTTTTCTTCTAATTTAATAGATTCATTCACTATTGATAATAGTTCATTTTTCGATTTTAATTCAAATAAATTACAAAAATCTAAATTAAGTTGTTGGCTGATAGAGTATATTTTATCCCAACTACTGGTGCTTTCAAATCTTTCAACTCTACCTACCATTGTTGGATTTGTTCCTAAATTTAGTGAAAGACTATGTTGAGAAAGACCTTTTTTAAGTCTAGCAAATCTAAGAATACACCCTATTTGAATGTTTAGAAGGTTTAATTCTATTTCACTATATTTTTTCATATAGTAAAAATTGTAAAAATTGCAATATTTATTCGATACAAATTTGTATCGAATAAATATTTGTGTATATTAGCCATTGAATTATTATTTTTGCGATTCTTCATATCAAAATATTGAAGCATTCGCTTTGAATCTCGACTTTGAAAACTGGTAATTTTTGCAACGAGATGATAAGTAAGATGCTCACGCCTTAGGGTGTGGGCTCACTTATTGTTGCAGGGTATACCAGTACCTCAAGGTCAATAAGCTGAGTTCCACGCCTTTTTTTGTATCTATACATTTTAGGGTTTTATTCAGCATATTCTTAGCGTTTTTTTGATTGTTTTGGAATGGTAAAGGGTCCCTTTTAAGCTAAAAACAGTATGCAAGACAGGTTTTGTATGGTAAAACAAAATAGTTCGTTTCAACATGGTTCGATGTTGGAGCATACCGTGTTTGATATCTTGTTTAGTAAAAAGCCTAAAAACCCAATATAATAGTTACTTGTTATGGGATGGACGTCTTACATCATTTTCGGATAACGCTATTCTTTTTTCTCCCATAATTAACGATTACACTTTTTTTAAATCCGAGTACTTAAGGGTTTCCATACCTAAAACGCTATGCGTTTCATGTTATAAAACACCCTTTGAATTAGTTGGAAAGACACCGCCACCGTTTGGCTACAATTGACTGCGGTGGTTGGCTTTCCGTAATGATAGATTACTAACTAATATCAAATACAAATGCCTATGATATAAAACCAAATACAAATACAAAAAAACCTCCAACAAACTTTTTGCACAGTCTTGTAGGAGGCTCCGATTAACAAAAAAATATGTTTAATACTAATTCAAAATTATGAAAAATAATCCAATATATGCGGGTAGGCTTGTCCTATTCTGTGTTATCCAAATCTTTTGTGTCTCATTGTATGCCCATAGCTTAGCTAATATTGAGATGTTATATGCCAACACACATGTTGTTGGTTTAATGCCACAGTCCCAGATTCATGGTAAAATCACTGATAGTAATGGTGTGCCTTTGGCAGGAGTGTCCATTATAGTCAAAGGAACTCAGAGAGGAACGACCTCCGATTTTAACGGTGGGTATACTCTAGATGTTAATGATAACCAGGTGTTGGTATTCTCCTTTGTTGGTTTTAAAACTCAAGAAATTCCTGTACATAGTCGTAATGAGTTAAATGTCATCATGGAACCCGAGGTCATGTCCTTGGATACCGTAGAGATCAACGCAGGATATTATCGAGTGAAAGATAGAGAACGTACTGGAAATATTGGCAAAATCGATGCTAAAACTATAGAGATACAACCCGTTAACAATCCATTGGGAGCTATGCAAGGACACGTATCTGGTGTAAATATTGTTCAGGCCACAGGGGTTCCTGGAGGTGGTTTCGATATTGAAATTAGAGGAAAGAATTTTATCAACGGAAATACACAACCATTATTTATTATTGATGGTGTTCCATTTGATGTTCAGTCTTTAGAAGATCGCTATATCTCAGGATCTATTAATTCCGGAAATGTAAGTCCGTTAAATGCAATGGATCCCACCAGCATCGAAAGTATTGAAGTTCTTAAAGATGCCGATGCTACAGCGATATATGGTTCTAGAGGTGCAAATGGGGTGGTATTAATTACCACCAAAAAAGGTAAAGCGGGAACAGTAAAAACCACTATAAATATTAGCACGTCCCTAGGCCATGTCAGTCACTACTTAGACCTAATGAATACAGAGCAATATTTAGAGGTTCGTAAAGAAGCTCTAGAGAATAGTGGATGGGATATTAATAATCCAGGCAGCATTTATTCATGGCCGGATTTAGTTAGTTGGAGCCAAACACGATATACTGATTGGCAAAAAACATTAATTGGAGGAACTGCCTATAGAAATTATGCCAAATTAAGTTTCTCGGGAGGAAGTGAAAGAACTCAATTCTTGCTAGGCGGGTCCTTTCAAAATGAATCGACTGTTTTTCCTGGCAATTCCAGTTATAAAAAGGGTTCCATATTTAATACTATCAACCATAGTTCCAGTGATGATCGATTTAAAATTAATATGTCGTTAAATTATACCACTGACGATAATAACCTTCCACGCACGGATTTAACTCAAAACGCCTATGAATTACCTCCAAATGCTCCTGAGTTATATGACGAACTTGGCAACCTTAATTGGGAAAATGGCACTTTTGACAATCCCTTAGCTTATCTTGAGGAAAAGTACAAAGTAAAGACATCCAACCTGTTACTTAATACAAGCTTGTCCTATGAAATTTTTCCCAACCTTCATCTGAAAGCTAATCTTGGATATAGCAAATATCAACTAGATTCAGACCGTATTTTGCCTAATACATCAAGAAACCCAATAAAGTTTTTCTTTTTTACACCTCAGAACTATTCTAATGTCACTATTAATGCTTCTGAACGAAGTTCTTGGATTATGGAACCACAAATCAGTTGGGGTTCAGATTTTGGAAAAGCCAAGATTAATGTGCTAGTTGGAACAACGTTTCAGAAACAAAAAACCGAACAATTGACCATTTTAGGTCGAGGGTTTCCAAATAATAATCTAATCTATAATCTTTCCGCTGCAAAAACAGTGCAGAATTTAACAGATTCCGATAGTGAATATAATTACCATGCCATCTTTGGACGTGTGAATGTAAATTACGATGGAAAATACATCATCAATGTCACTGGTAGAAGGGATGGTTCCTCTCGTTTTGGCTCAGGAAAACAGTTTGGGAATTTTGGCGCTATAGGAATAGGTTGGCTCTTTTCTGAAGAACGTATGTTTAAAGAGGGGTCCGTATTAAGTTTTGGCAAACTTAGAGCAAGTTATGGTATTACTGGTAGTGATAATATAGGGGATTACAAGTATTTAAGTACATATGCCATCACTGGAAACGATTATAATGGAACCAGTATTTTGGAACCTACAGGGGTTTTTAATCCAAAGTTTGGTTGGGAATCTAATAATAAATTGGAGACTGCCATAGAGCTTGGATTTTTTAACGATCGAATTCTGCTTAATACATCTTGGTATCGAAACCGCTCATCCAATCAGTTGGTGGGATTGCCTTTGGCTGCTACCACAGGATTTAGTTCGTTAACGGGTAATTTTGACGCGACCGTTGAAAATTCTGGATGGGAATTCGATTTGAGAATACTAACTATTAAAAATAAGACATTTAATTGGACTAGTACTTTTAATCTTAGTGTGCCTAAAAATAAATTGAAGTCATTCCCGGGTCTTAGTGCCTCAACTTTTGCTAATCGCTATATCATAGGACAACCACTTACCATTGCAAGATTGTATCATTCATTGGGCGTTGATACGGACACAGGAATTTACCAATTTGAAGACTATAATTCAGATGGGGAGATCAGAAGTACAGATGATAAAGAATGGATTGTAGATTTTGCACCAAAAATTTTTGGAGGCTTTGGAAATACCCTGAGTTATAAGGGGATATCTTTAAACGTTTTTTTTCAGTTTAAAAAGCAAAATGCCTATAACAGGAAACGAAGCAGAGCCAATCCTGGAGTTTTGTCCAACGGTTCGATAGAACTTTTAAATCGTTGGCAGGCACCAGGGGATCAAACAGATGTGATGCGAGCAAGTTATAGTGAAAGTGCAGTTAGGCAGGTGCTAACAAATTATAACGAAAGCAGTGGTGCGGTTTCAGATGCTTCTTTTATTCGCCTTCAAAATATAGATCTTAATTATAGACTGGCTCCTAATTTCTTAATGAAGGACGTAGATATTACCATTTATTTACAAGGTCAGAACTTGTTTACTATTACAGGATTCGACGGTCCAGATCCAGAACACCCCTATTATTATACGTTACCACCACTTCGTCAAATTACGCTTGGCTTAAAACTAGGATTTTAACCTTAAAACTATACAATCATGTTATACAACAAAAAACATATAATAAAAGAACGTATTAAGAATATGTTATTTCTGAAAAGGGGCTCTATTAAAGGAATCGTACTTATCATTTTCCTAAGTGGATTTGTTTCCTGTGAAGATTTTGTAGATGTAAATGCCCCTAAAAATCTTTTGGTGTCAGAAAAGGTTTTTAATAATTCAGCGACCGTTGAATCAGCTCTTGCAAATATCTATTTCAAAATGAGAAATGAAGGATTATTAAGTGGAAATAGAGGTATGAGTGCCTTAATGGGATGCTATGCTGACGAGTTAGATTATCTCGACAATGATTTAAATGTTTTGGAATTATATCAAAACTCTGTGACAGCATCCAATACTGAAATCAAAGATTGGTGGGTTCAAACTTATAATTTGATCTATGCTGCCAATGATATCATTGAAGGATTAAATAATTCATCACAATTAAGCAACACAGATAAAAAACCATATATAGGACAAGCCCTATTCATTCGTGCCTTTTTGCACAGCCTATTGGTAAATGTTTATGGTAATATTCCATATATAAAATCAACGGATTATATCCATAATAATACCGTCTCGAGAGAAGAAGCGGGTCATGTTTACGATTATATTATTGACGATTTAAAAGAGGCTATTCAATTGATGGAAATGGGTCAAGACAATGACAATCGTGTAATTCCTAATCAAATAACGGCCAAAGCATTATTGGCTAGAATGTATCTCTATGTAACTAATTGGGATGCTGCATCTCAAATGGCAACTGAAGTTATTAATACTTCAGGGTATCAGTTAGAATCTGATATTTCAAAGGTCTTCTTAAAAAATTCAAGAGAAACGATTTGGCAGTTTAAACCTGATGGGGTTAATCATTTAAATACTATAGAGGCAGACTTTTTTGTGATAGCTTCAGTAAATATTCAAAGGTATGCTATGAGTACTAATCTAATGGAGGCTTTTGAGCTTGGCGATTACAGAAAAGAAAAATGGGTGGGAGAGTTTACAAATCTGAATAATGGAAACATCATTTACTTTCCATATAAGTATAAGGAAACCTTAAGTTCTACACAATCTTTAGAATATTCAATTGTATTCAGGTTGGCAGAGCAATATTTGATTCGAGCTGAAGCTAAAGCCAACTTAGGACAAATTCAAGAATCGCGATCAGACCTCAATATTATTCGAAATAGAGCCGGTCTTTCAGATTCTTCTGTTGATACCAAAGAAGCATTGATTGATGCCATTTTACACGAGAAGAGGATTGAATTATTCAGTGAACATGGTCATCGATGGTTTGATTTGATAAGAACCAATAGTGCTTCAGAAGTGTTGAGTTTAGTTAAGCCAAATTGGCAAGATACAGATGTGTATTTGCCTATTCCAGAAAGTGAATTGGAATTGAATCCGAACTTGAAACCGCAGAATGAGGGTTATTAACTAATCGATGTGATATACGTATAAAATAAAATCAAGATGAAGAAAAAATTAAAAAAATGAAACACAAATTAATAGTTATAATTAATATAATGCTATTGATGATATTGTCAAGTTGCACACCTCAAAATAAACTTGAACATAACGAATTGAAGGATTCAGAAGCATTAAGATCACAGGCGGAGAAGGATTGGAAAGAAATAGATAAATTAAAAAATACGCTCACTTTTTTTAAAGATTCAAGCGAGCGTGAAACATATGAACACGGGTCATTTTGGAGTCGTCGAAGTTTTGAAGATGATCTATATAAAGATAGATCGTCATTAATTGAACGTTTTTTGGAAAAATACCCGCCTGAAAATGAACATTATTTTGAGGGCCTTAAAATATATTTTAATCTTCTATTTGAACCGAGGTTTTTAAAAGATACAATCAACGGAACTAGAAAGTCTATCCTAACGCAAAAGACAAAAGTGTCTAAGACAGATAAAAGCCAAATGTACACTAAGTTTAGAGCTTTACCTTTTGATATTGAGGCCAGAGAACGCTGGGTAAAAAAAGGAGATGCCTTAGTGCAAGACTTTCTTAATTCAGATGTATCAATGGATGATAAGGCCATGATAGAATTTGCTGTATTATGTCGTGATGCACGAAGGTTGGCATTCTTGTATCAGTATCTTTATTTAGATAAAAAAGCTGAGGAATCAGAATATTGGTATTTATTTGATACTAATTATTGGAATGAGATTGTTAATAGAATGGAATTGCTCATTTTCAAATACCCAAATTATCCCAAATGGCCATTGTTTCTTGATCGGTTTATTTCTTTCATTACCAGTGATTATCTGTCTCCTAATCTGACGTTACCGTACTGGAAGCATTTCTATGATGTGACCAAAAATTCAGAAGAGGGTGATAAACATAAGGTGTTAAGAGAAATACATATCAAAGCAAAGAAAAATCTTCAGGCTTTGAAGGCCCTTCAACGTTTTGATATGAACAAGCCACTAGATATGAGGTTATTATCAATGGATGGTAAAGTAATAAACCTTAATGATTTAAGAGGTAAGGTGGTGCTATTGGATTTTTGGTCAATTAGATGTGCTCCTTGTATAAAAGAAATGCCTCATATACGAGCTCTATATAATAAATATAAGGACAAAGGATTTGAGGTGATAGGTATACCTCAAGAAGGCGATTCAGAAAAACAGCAGGTTCTAGACATCATAAATAAGCAAGGGGCTAATTGGCCACAACAACTAGATGGGGCCTCAAATGTTGAAGTAAGTTATCACTCTCTCTTCAAAATAAATGCGTTACCTACTGTGTGGTTATTAGATAAACGAGGTGTAATAGTGGATAAAAATGCACGGGGCACAAGGTTAGAACCTTTAATTAGAACATATTTGGAGCTTGATAAGTAGCTTTCTCTAGTACCTAAAGATTGAATATCAGTGGTAGGCGATGTATGAAATCTTCTATCAGTGCTATCAGAATGGCGTATTTTAAGTGTCTCTCCGGGATATATCCAAATAAAAAAAGGCTGTCGTTATTTTTAGACAGCCTTTTTGAATTACTCACAATTAAGGTTTAGGGAGCAGTCTTATACAAAGCATTTAATAGCTGACGTTCAGCAAATACTTGATGGTCATTAACTTCACAGGGATCTGGTGATGTGGAATTACAATCAACAGTAGTACTTACTATTTCTCCGAGGTTGGAGTCAAAATAGTAGCCTATTTGGCTAACACGATTGGATTCGGTAGCAAACGATAAGCTGATAGCTAATAAAATAGCAAAAGCTGGTAAAATGGTTTTAAAAACTTTAGATTTCATAATAT
>DJWL01000014.1 GCA_002441545.1 Flavobacteriaceae bacterium UBA6231
CGTCGTTGTGGCTGGTTAGATTTAGTTGCTTTAAAATACGCCTGTCAAGTAAATGGGGTTACTCAATTAATGATGATGAAAGGCGATGTGCTTTCTGGATTTAAAACCCTTAAAGTTTGTACTGCTTACAATTATAAAGGAAACGTTATAACACATTTCCCTTACAATATTGAACCAGAAAATGTAGAACCAATTTTTACAGAATTTAGCGGTTGGAACGAAGATTTAACAGGAATGTCTGAATCAAATCAACTACCAAAAGCATTAAACGATTACATTGATTTTCTTGAAAAAGAACTGGAAATCCCAATAACTATTGTCTCTGTTGGACCAGACAGAAGACAAACAATTTTCAGACATCAATAGATAAATTAATCTTTAAAAGAATATATTTATAAAACGCTTCAACTTTTTTGGGGCGTTTTTTGATTCCTTATACTTAAACATTATAATAATCGTTATTTTTGCGTCAAACAATGCTATTTTGAACACATTAAAATCTATATATTTTTTATTTATTTTCCTTTTTGTCTCTGTGTTTAGCTTAAAAGCGCAACAGAAAAAAATTGAGATTGAGTATTCAGGTTTTTTAACCTTTAACGAAGCTGAATATCCTGGTGCAAAAATATTAACTCGTGATGAATCCCAACAAATACATATTATTCACGAAAGCATCAATATGTGGTGCGATAAAGCCTATTTCTATAGCAAAGAAAATTTTGTAGAAGCTTATGGTCACGTAAAAATGATTCAAGGTGATACTATTAATATGAATTCAAAATATGTGGAATATAGTGGAATCACAAAACTAGCATTTGCAAGTGGCGATGTGGTTTTAACAGATCCTAACTCAACTATAACTACAGATACTTTGTATTTTGACAGGGAAAAACAACAAGCTTTTTATAGAAATGGAGGTACAGTAGTTAAGGATACCTCTGGAACTATAACAAGTAAGATTGGTCGCTATTATATGAATTTAAAAAAGTATCAATTTGTAACAGATGTGGTTTTAGTAAATCCAGATGCCACAATAAAGTCTAATTACTTCGACTTTTATTCAGATACTGGCCAAGCTTATTTATTTGGACCTTCAACTATTACAACAGAAGAAAGTATTACCTATTGTGAAAAAGGATATTACGATACTAAAGCCAAAATTGGTTATGCCTTAAAAAAATCAAAAATTCACTATGATAACAGAATAATTGAAGGCGACAGTTTATATTTTGATAACAACAGAAGTTTTGCTTCGGCAACAAATAACATTAAAGTAACAGACACTATAAACCACAGTATAGTAAAAGGTCATTACGCCGAAGTTTTTAAAGAAAAAGATTCTGTTTTTATAACAAAAAAAGCATTAGCAATTACTGTTCAAGAAAACGATTCTATTTACATGCATGCAGATACCTTGATGGTTACTGGAAAACCAGAAAAGAGAATCACTCGCGCTTTTAGAAATGTACGACTCTATAAATCTGATATGAGCGGTAAAGCAGATTCTGTTCATGTAGATCATGCTAAAGGATTAACCCAGCTTATCAACATTTCAAAATATTCAAAAGGAGACGCATTTTCAACAAAACGCAGACCTATTTTATGGAATATTGGAAATCAAATGACCGGCGACACCATTCATCTTATTTCAAATCCTGAAACAGAAAAACTAGATTCTCTTATTGTTTTTAAAAATGCTTTTTTAATAAGTAAAGACACGCTTGACGCTGGTTTTAATCAAATTGCAGGGCAACGCTTGGTTGGTCTGTTTAACGAAGAAAATGAATTGAAAACAGTTGACATTATAAAAAATGCTGAATCTGTTTATTATTTCAGAAATGATGATAACGAATTAGTAGGTATTGACAAAGCAAAATCAGGAAGTATCAAAATATTTTTGGATAAAAAAGAAATTGAAGAAGTTAGAAAAATTAACCAAATAGATGGAAAAATTTATCCTGAATCAACTTTTCCTGAAAATGAAAAATTATTAAAAGGCTTTGATTGGCGCGAAGATGAACAGCTAAAAAGTATTGATGATTTGTTTAAAGATGATCCTCCCCTTGTTTTGCCTATTATAAAAGGGTTGGATGATTATGTGCCTCAGGAAGAGTTTTTTGATGAAGAAATGATGGAGCGAATTGATGAAGCCGATAAAGAATCAAACACAACAAATAAGGAAGAATCTAAAGCATCAAGAAACTTACCTCAAAATATTAAAGATAAGAAGAGTTTAATAAAGCCAAAAAAAAAGTAAGTTTTCATGAAGTCTAACTTCTTCAAATACCAAGCACAAACATCACCACATCCATTGGCTTTAGAAATTTCTCATGCTGATGGTTCTTATATTTATGACACTAACCAAAAGGCTTATCTTGATTTTGTGGCAGGCGTTTCGGCAACTCCTTTAGGGCACAACCATCCAAAAGTTGTCAATGCAATTAAAAAGCAGATAGACAAATACATGCATGTGATGGTTTATGGTGAATACATTCAAAAACCAGCTGTTGAGCTTACCAAACTATTAGCAGAAAATTTACCACATCCATTAGAAACAACCTACCTTACAAACTCAGGAACTGAAGCTATTGAAGGAGCTTTAAA
>DJWL01000190.1 GCA_002441545.1 Flavobacteriaceae bacterium UBA6231
TGGCACATGAGTAAAACTAATTGGAATTCTGTTTTAATTTACAAAGGAGAACTTTCTACTAAACTTGTTTTAGAACTTATAGACCACAGTTATGAGATGGTTATAAAATCGATGCCTAAAAAATTAAGGGATAATTTAATTTAACCTGTAAATTCTTATTTAAAGCAAATAANNTCATTTTTTTTTGTATATTTATAACTATTCATCCTCTCACCCCAATTCAATTAGATTAATAGTGTAGTAAAGGTTTCCCCAAATCTGTAAGTTGTATTTAATTTTAACCAATATATTAACTTAAATTTTTAACAGATTATGAAAACAACCAACCGTTTTTTTACCGCATTATTAGTAATGCTATTATTTAGTTCTTTTACTTTTTCGCAAGAGAACCGACCAAATCCAAAGTATTATACAGTAACAACCTTGCATTTTAATTTAGATAATGATTCTGATGCAAATTGGGTTGATGTTGAAAAGGAGTATTTAGACAAAGTCACTATGAAAAATGAATACATTATGGGTGTTGGTTTTTATACACATCTTTATACATCAAACAGCACTGATGTGAAGTACGTTCAAGTTTTTGATAGCTGGGAAGCAATTGATAAGGCATCAGCAAGGAATACTGAACTTGAAAAAGAAGCTTGGCCAGACGAGAAAGCCAGAGAAGAGTTTTTAAAAACCCAAAGCAATTTTTACACGCATAAACATTCAGATGAGATTTACTCAGTTTTATCGAATTCAAAGCCTTTTTCAGGAGAATTAACAGATAACTCAATTGTATATGTAAGAACAAGTCATTTTTCTTACCCTGAAAATACAGTACAAGGAGAACTTTTTAAATTGCATACGGAGTTTGTAGACAACGTTTATAAAAAAAATGACCTTATAAAAGCCTATTATCCTCATAGACATTTTTGGGGTCATAATAGCACAGAATTTTTGGAAGCATTTTTCTTAGATTCCATGGATGATTTATCTAAATTATCTGATAAAAATAGAGAATTAATTATGGCACATTGGGCCGATTCTGAAGCTAGAAAAACTTTTTTTCAAAGTTATAATAAATATTTTACGGGAGTTCATGGAGACGAGATTTACAGTGTGATTCCCAGTTTAAGGAAATAGAAGCAAANNGCTATTATTGAGTATAAAAAGGATGTTTTTAAGCATCCTTTTTTAATTTCTAATGAATCAGGACTTGTAAAGCAAAATATTTAGAACTAATATTGCACCAAAATAGAAAACATGAGCGTATTACAAACACTACAAGAAAGAAGCAACAAAACCTGTGAACTTTGTACATCTACAGATGGGTTATCACAATATATAATCCCACCATCATTAAACGAAAATGTAGACAACAGCTTGTTAGTATGCAATACGTGTTTAAGTCAAATTGAAGGTAATTCAGAAATGGATGCAAATCATTGGCGTTGTTTAAACGATAGTATGTGGAGTGAATTTGTAGCAGTACAAATTATGGCTTGGAGAATGCTGCAAAGGCTTCGTAATGAAGGTTGGCCAAAAGACTTGTTGGATATGATGTATTTAGACGANNGAAGCGTTGACATTGGCAAGAGCAACAGGTGAACATGAAGATGAAGCAAATAAAATTGTTCATAGAGATATTAATGGAGTAATTCTTGAAGCTGGAGATTCTGTAGTTTTAGTAAAAGATCTTAANNGTAAAAGGTTCTAGTATGGTTGCGAAACAAGGAACAGCCGTAAGAAACATTCGTTTAGACCATGAAAATGCAGAATATATTGAAGGTAAAGTTGATGGACAACAAATTGTAATCATTACCAAATATGTAAAGAAGACCTAATTAGTTAGTGTCATCATCTTTATTCTTNNTTAAAAAAGCTAAATCCGAAAGGTATAATTAAAAACAAGAAAAAAAACTTCCCTGTTATTAGTCCTATAAGGGTAATAATAAGAGCAATACCTAAAAGAATATAAACATATTTTTGTTTCATATTACAGAGACTCTTTTCTGAAATTATTAGGCGAAGTCTTTTTTATCATTTTAAACTGTCGGTTAAAATTTGACATGTTTTTAAATCCCGAATTGTAAGCTACATCCGCAATAGTTAAATCTTTTTTGTCAATTAGTAGTTTGCAGGCATGTTCAAGGCGTAATTCGTTTAAAAATCTGAAATAGGTTTTATTAGTTCGTTTTTTAAAATATTTACAAAAGGCATTTTTGGTCATATTTGCAATCTCTGATATAGTTTCTAATGAAATATCATGTTCAAAGTGTGTCATGGTATATTCAAAAACATCTTGCATGCGTTTTCCTTCAATTTCAGTGATTTTTTTTTCATAAATAAAAGAAGATAAACTTTTGTAATTGCAATGCGATGTCTTTTTCAGTAATTCTAGAAATATTAAAAAACGGGATAATTTTGAACCATTTTCAAGTTGATTAAAAAGGGTAGACAAATATTTTTTTGACGATGTTACTTTAAAACCATGTGAAGCTCTTTTAAAAAAAGGCGATAATTCTTGTAGCTCTTCCAATTCAAAAAAATCAGATCCAAAAGAGTTTCTAGCAAAAAACAATGTAAGCATCTTTGACTCTTTACCATAATTAGTGTTACTTTTAAACACATGCGGTAAATTACTGCCAATAATTACAATATCTTCTTTTTCATAATAATTAACCTTATCTCCAACTACCAAAGCACCTTCTCCTTCAACAATAAAACTTATTTGAATTTCTTCATGCTGATGAAGCTTATCATAAAACATCTCACCAGAATCTACTTGAAAAACAAGGGCGTCATTTAAAGGTTTTGGTATTTTAAAAGGAAAAATTTTCATTAATACTATTCATTTTTACTTATAATTAACAAATATAGGATAATATAGTATCAAAACTGGATAACAAAGTATGATATAATTTTTTCCTGTAAAAGTAATTTTGTAAGCATAAAAATAAAACAATTATGAGTATTAAGTGGGAAGGCGTTATGCCAGCAGTAACAACACAATTCACAGCTAATGATGAATTAGACCTTGAGTTGTTTAAAGTTAATATCAAAGCTCAATTAGACGCAGGTGTACATGGATTAGTTTTAGGCGGTACACTTGGTGAGGCAAGTACCTTAACAGATAAAGAACGACGAATTTTAACGAGAGAAACAGTTGCATTTGTGAAAGGTAAAGTGCCAGTGCTAATGAATATTGCTGAACAAACTACCAAAGCAGCCATTAATTTAGCTAAGACAGCCGAAGAAGATGGTGCTAAAGGACTTATGATGTTGCCGCCTATGCGTTATAAAGCAAGTGATGATGAAGTGGTAGAATATTTTAGAGCAGTTGCCAACAGCACCTCATTACCAATTATGATTTATAATAATCCAGTGGATTATAAAATTGAAGTGACCTTAGACATGTTTGAAAAATTGTTAGAAACTTGTCCAAACATTCAAGCAGTAAAGGAATCTACAAGAGATACAACCAATATTACCAGAATAAAAAACAGATTTGGCGACCGATTAGCAATTATGACAGGTGTTGACACTTTGGCTTTAGAAAGTTTACTACTAGGAGCCGATGGTTGGGTTGCAGGTTTAGTTGATGCNNGAAACAGTTGCTATATACGAGCTTCAAAAGGCAGGAAGAATTAAAGAAGCCATTGCCATTTACAGATGGTTTATGCCTTTGTTAGAGTTAGATATAAATCCTAAATTAGTACAATATATTAAATTGGCGTCAGCATATACAGAAATAGGATCTGAATATGTTAGAGCTCCAAGATTGGTGTTA
>DJWL01000120.1 GCA_002441545.1 Flavobacteriaceae bacterium UBA6231
CTTCAAAATTTATTTTGTTTAGTGATTGCCATCGAGGTGATAACAGTTTTGCTGATGATTTTGCTAATAACCGAAACATTTACTTTCATGCTTTAAAACATTATTACAACAACGGTTTTATATATTGTGAAATTGGTGATGGTGACGAGCTATGGGAAAACCTTTCATTTACTTCCATTTTTGATGCCCACAAAAATGTGTATTTGTTGATGAAGCAATTTTATATAGAAAACCGGTTGCATTTAATATGGGGAAATCATGATATGGTTTATAAAAACCCAAATTATGTAAAAAAACATTTATCAACATATTTTGACGAAAAAACTGGTGAAGATGCTGAGTTATTTAAAGACATCCAATTCCATGAAGGTATCATTTTAAAACATAAAGAAACAAAACAAGAAATTTTTTTAACTCATGGACATCAAGCAGATTGGTGGAATTATTTGTTTTGGAAGTGGAGTAGATTTATGGTAAGAATTCTATGGAAACCTCTAAATGTTATGGGAATTGCTGATCCAACAAGTCCTGCAAAAAACTACAAAGAACTCATTAAAGTAGAACGTAGAATAAAAAAATGGATTGCTGAAAACAATAATATGATAACTATTGTTGGACATACGCATAGACCTCGATTTCCTGAACCTGGTGATATTGCTTTTTTTAACGACGGAAGCTGTGTCCACCCAAGAAGCATTACTGGTATAGAAATTGAAAATGGTAAAATTGCACTTATTAAATGGCAAATTTCAACAAAAGAAGATGGTACACTTCAAATAATTAGAGATATTCTTGAAGGTCCAAAACAATTGATCGATTATAAAAGAACTTCTTAAACTTTAGATTTGTTTTTTTTCATAAGTCTTCTTTTTTCAAGAATATTTACACTTCAAAAATTACAGTTAAATACATCTGGGTTAGAATTTAAAACATCGATTTTAAAAAGTGTATATAATTGATTGCTAATATTTTATATTACGAAACAAACTATAACGTTTTCGTAGCAATAATCAGCGAAAAAAAGTTTTTAACCTAACATATATCATATTATTGGGTAAATGAAACTATTAATTTTATAATGTGATTTTTTAAGATAAATAGAATTTTTCATGAGTTATCAATTAACAAGTAAAGACACTTTTTTTCATTCAGGAATTATTTCAAAAATTAAAGGTAATTCTGTCATTGTTTCTTTAGGGCAAAACATTAACTGTGAAGCTTGTCATGCTAAAGGAGTCTGTGGTATTTCAGAATCTAGCACAAAAGAAATTGAAATAATTAATTCTATCGATTCCTTTAAAATTAATGAAAATGTAAATGTGGTTTTAAAAAAATCATTAGGCTTAAAAGCGGTGTTTTGGGCTTATGTTTTCCCATTTATTTTAATGTTTTCCACTTTAATAATAACAAATGTTTTTTTTAAAGAATGGTTAGCTGGATTAGCTTCAATTTTTGTGCTATTACCATATTATTTTATTCTTTATTTATTACAAAACAAACTAAAAAGAGCCTTTAAAATATCAATATTAAAATATAATTAAGAATGACAAATTCGGTTTTATATAGCGTTCTTTTATTATCCTCTTTAGGCGGAATTGCAGCAATTATTTTATATGTGGTTTCAAAAAAATTCTATGTTTATGAAAACCCTTTAATAGGTGAAGTAGAAGATATTTTACCTAGTGCAAATTGTGGAGGTTGTGGCTCACCTGGATGTAAAGCATTCGCAGAAAAATTGGTAAATTATGAAGATATTTCAAGCTTATTTTGCCCTGTTGGAGGTAATGAAGCCATGAAACTCATTTCAGTGGCATTAGGAAAAGAGGTTGCAGAAAAAGACCCTACTGTTGCTGTAGTAAGATGTCAAGGAAGTTGTGACGTTAGGCCAAAAACTACTGAATATCAGGGACCTAAATCATGTGCAATATCAGCCATGATTTATAGTGGAGAAACCGATTGCCAATTTGGTTGTTTAGGCGATGGTGATTGTGTCTCTGTTTGTAAGTTTGATGCCATGTTTATGGATGAATCTACTGGATTGCCAATAATTATTACAGATAAGTGCACTTCTTGTGGCGCCTGCGTTGATGCTTGCCCACGAAACATAATTGAAATGCGTCCCAGACATAAAAAGGATTTAAAAATATTTGTTGGTTGCCTAAATGAAGACAAAGGAGGTATTGCAAAAAAAGCATGTGAAGTAGCTTGTATAGGTTGCTCAAAATGTGAAGACATATGCCCAAAGGGAGCAGTAACCATGGCAGATAATTTAGCCTATATAGACCCTGTAACTTGCACGCTTTGTAGAAAATGTGTAGATGTTTGTCCAACACACTCCATTATAGAAACAAACTTTCCTCCTAGAAAAGTAAAAAAGGTAGAAACAGAAGTTAAAGCAAATATTGAATCTGTAAAATTAAATGCTGATGCTTAAAACATTCCCAAAAGGTGGTATTCATCCTCCAGAAAACAAAATAACTTCAACTAAATCTATAAAAAGAATGCCTACCCCTAAAGTAGTGTATGTTCCTATTTCACAACATATTGGTATTCCTGCAGAAATAACCGTTAATGTAAAAGACAAAGTAGAAATTGGTCAAGTTATTGCAAAATCAAGTGGATTCGTATCTTCAAATATTCATTCTCCTGTTTCAGGAACAGTAACTAAACTTGATAAAATTATTGATACAAGTGGATACAAAAAACAATGCATTGTTATAAGAACTGATATTAAAGATGAATCCAATTTTGAAGACATAGAATATCCTTTGAAAAAAGATATCAGCTTAGAACCCAAAGATATATTACAAAAAATAAATGAATCTGGTATTGTAGGTTTGGGTGGTGCAACATTTCCTTCTCATGTAAAATTAAGTATTAAAGAAGGAGCAAAATTAGACTGCCTGATTATTAATGGTGTAGAATGTGAGCCTTACCTAACAGCCGATCACCGTTTAATGCTAGAAAAAGCTGAGGAAATTATAGTTGGAATAAAAATTTTAATGTTTGCCCTACATATTGATAAGGCTATCATTGGGATTGAAAACAACAAAAAAGATGCTATAGAGGTTTTTAAAAATCTTATTATAAACGAAAAAAGCATCAAAGTAGCAGCATTAAAAGTGAAATATCCACAAGGTGGCGAAAAACAACTGGTAAGAGCCATATTAAATAGAGAAGTTCCTAAAAATGGATTACCTCTTGATGTAGGTGTTATTGTCCATAATGTAGGAACCATTTTCGCTATCTATCAGGCCATTCAGCACAACAAACCTTTAACAGAACGTGTTGTAACTGTAACAGGGAAAAAATTAGAAAACGCTTCTAATTATTGGGTGAAAATCGGCACTCCAATTAAAGATTTGGTAGATGAAGTTGGCGGATTACCAGAAGGTACACGTAAAATTGTAAATGGTGGCCCCATGATGGGAAAAGCTATTAAAAATATGGATGTTCCTGTTACAAAAGGCACATCTGGAATTTTAGTTATTCATGAAGATGAAGCTAGCAGAGGTGAACAAAAAAACTGCATTCGTTGTGGGGAATGCGTAGATGTTTGCCCTATGGGTCTAGAACCACATCTTTTAATGAATTTAACAGAAAAAGGCAAGTATGACGATGCCTCAAATGAAGATATTATGACCTGCATTGAGTGTGGCTCTTGCAGTTTTGTTTGTCCGTCGCATCGCCCATTATTGGATTATATTAGGTTTGGAAAACATATTGTTAAAAAATTAAATACCGCTAAAAACTAATCATGAGCACCCAACCCATCATTGTATCAGCTTCTCCTCATGTTCACTCAGACAGAACTTCTAAAAAACTCATGTATGATGTTGTGATAGCATTAATTCCTGCTTTTATAGTTTCAATATATGTGTTTGGAATAGGTGCTTTAATAGTAACTTCTGTTGCTGTTATTTCTTGTTTACTTTTTGAATATCTAATTCAGAAATATCTTTTAAAAACAGCCGTTACAATAACCGATGGATCTGCATTAATAACAGGAATATTATTAGCATTTAACCTACCTTCAAACTTACCTGTTTGGATGATTATTGTGGGTAGTTTGGTTGCTATTGGCGTTGCCAAGTCATCATTTGGAGGTTTAGGCTTTAATGTTTTTAATCCTGCTTTAGTTGGTCGTGTCTTTCTTTTAGTATCATTCCCAGTTCAAATGACCTTATGGCCAACTGCTATTGTAAATAATTCAACGGTTGTTGATGCCGTTACAGGAGCAACTCCTTTAGGTGTTATTAAAGAGGGCTTGCAATATGGGGAAACTATAACCCAAATGAGCACAAAAATACCTTCAATAATAGATATGCTTCTTGGCTTTACTGGTGGTTCTCTTGGAGAAATGTCGGCGTTAGCATTACTGATTGGAGGAATATTTTTAATAGTAAGAAAAGTTATTTCTTGGCATATTCCAGTTATCATGCTCGCAACAATTATGCTAATGACAGGTATTTATTGGTTTATAGATCCAGAACATTATGCGAACCCTTTAATCCATATTTTATCTGGTGGCGCCATTCTAGGTGCATTTTTTATGGCAACAGATTTGGTGACCAGTCCTATGACAAAAAAAGGGATGGTAATTTTTGCTATTGGCATTGGAATAATCACCGTAGTCATTAGGCTTTTTGGAGCCTATCCAGAAGGCGTGTCTTTTGCTATTTTAATTATGAATGCCTTCGTGCCATTAATCAATAAATATTTTAAGCCTCGAAGATTTGGCTCTAAAATAAAAGCTAAAATCGTGTAGTTATGAGCAAGAAAGAATCAACCTTTTTAGGGATGTTACTATCTCTTCTAATAATCACACTAATTTCTGGATTTTCATTAGGGTTTGCAAATGACTTAACTATAGAACCTAAAGCCAAAGCCAAATTAGAGAAAAAAATAAATGCCTTAAAATTAGTCTTACCAACTTTTGACAACAACCCTGTTGAAAACATGAAACTTGTAAAATCTGAAAAGGTTTCAGATAGTATAGAAGTTTATCCAGCTTATTTAAAAAATCAATTTGTAGGTGCTGCCATTATAGGTTCAACAGATAAAGGTTTTAGTGGCTTAGTTAAAATAATGATTGGATTTAACCCATCTGGCACTATTGAAAATGTGGTCATTCTAGAGCAAAAAGAAACACCAGGTTTGGGAACAAAAATGACAGAAGATAAATTTTTAAAACAGTTCAAAGGTGTAAATATTTCAACATTTAAATTAAAGGTAAAGAAAGATGGTGGTGATGTTGATGCTTTAACAGGTGCTACCATTTCTTCCAGAGCATTTTGCGATGCTACTCAAATGGCCTATGATGCCTTTATAAAAAATAATAGCTCATTAATTGAATTGAAACATTAAGAATTATGGCTGAAACAATCAATCAAAAGCAAAATTTCTTAAAAGGAATTATAAAAGAAAACCCAACGTTTGTAATGTTGCTTGGTATGTGCCCAACTTTAGGTGTAACATCGTCAGCATTTAATGGTTTAGGTATGGGTATTGCAACTGCTTTTGTGCTACTTATGTCGAATGTGGTAGTTTCATTGGTAAAAAACGTGATTCCTGCTAAAGTTCGTATTCCTGCATTTATTATTATAATAGCATCTTTTGTTACTATTGTAGAAATGATCTTAGAGGCTTTTGTACCTTTTTTATACGAACAATTAGGGATTTTCATCCCTTTGATTGTGGTAAACTGTATTATTTTAGGAAGAGCTGAAGCTTTCGCTTCAAAAAACAATGTGTTTTCATCAGTTATTGATGCTCTTGGAATGGGATTAGGGTTTACAATGGCTTTAACCGTTTTAGGTTCTGTAAGAGAAATATTAGGTAGTGGCAGTTTGTTTAGACTCTCATTTGTTCCAGAAAACGCCAATACATTCATCTTATTCATTTTGCCTCCTGGAGCCTTTATAGCATTGTCATACCTAACCGTTTTATTTAATAAAATTACTTCTAAAACAATTTCATAATGGACTATTTAATTATACTCATAGCCGCTGTTTTTGTAAACAACATTGTATTATCTCAGTTTCTAGGTATATGTCCTTTTTTAGGAGTTTCTAATAAAGTATCAACATCTATTGGAATGTCTGGTGCTGTATTATTTGTAATGACCATTGCCACTACAGTGACTTATTTATTACACCAATATGTTTTAGTGCCTGCTGGATTAAATTATTTAAGAACCATTTCGTTTATTTTAGTAATTGCTGCCTTAGTTCAAATGGTAGAAATCATTTTGAAAAAAGTAAGTCCTGCTTTATATCAAGCATTAGGTGTTTTTCTGCCTTTAATAACAACCAATTGTGCTGTTTTAGGTGTTGCTATATTAGCCATAGGATTAGAGAATAGCAGCTTGGTAAAAGCAGTATTTTTTGCCATTTCAAACTCCTTAGGATTTGCTTTAGCATTAATTGTTTTTGCTAGTATAAGAGAACAATTAGAACTTGCTAATATTCCAAAAGGCATGAAAGGTGTGCCAATAAACCTTCTAGTAGCTGGACTTCTAGCTTTAGCCTTTTTAGGGTTTACAGCATTGGTTTAAAAGTTTAACTAACTCTCTGGAGCTAACTCTACTTCTAATCCATGAAGTTGAGCCGTAATAGGAATTTGGCAACCCAACCTACTATTCTGTTTTACATAAAATGCCTCTGACAACATAGCGTCTTCCTCATCCCCAATTTCAGGTAAATCAGTGTTGCTCAGTATATAACATTGACAAGAAGCACACATGGCCATACCACCACAAACACCTATGGTTCCTTCTGGAGCTAATTCATAAGAACGCACAACTTCCATAAGATTCATTGCCATATCTGTAGGAGCAACAACGTGATGCTGGGTTCCTTCTCTATCCGTTATTTTTATTGTAATATCTTGCATCTTTAAAATAGGTTTTCAGGACTTTCTTTATTATTCTTATAAAATTCTTTAAAATATTATAAGAAATAGGGGCAAAAATAAAACTTAAATTTAAATAAAAAAATAATTCCTATTAAAATAATAGGAATAGTAGATTAAATATAAACAAACGCAATTGCCTAATATAAGAATAGAATGTTTATGCTTTAAACTATATAAAAAAGGATTAAAATATAACGACTAAGCTTTTTTACCGTTATTCCAATATTGTGGTTTAGTATCTTCAGTGCGTTGCTCCCAATAATCTTGGTTTACTTTTCTTCCGTCAAAAGTTTTTAATTTTCTTTGATACACCCAAATGGTAGGATTGAAAACCATATCGGTAACTGCTACTGTATATAATTGCGGGTCGTCTTCTGTTTTCTTTTTATCTTCTTGAATAATAACTTCCAATCCGTTATGCTCAAGTAATCTTTTTAAAAACTCTTTTCTATCTTCTGAAACTCCTTTTTCAACAAAAGTGACTCTTGTATCTTCAATACTTCCAAACATATGACTTCCTGATAATGGCATAGCTTATTAATTTAAATTTTTACTTAATTCAAAAATATAATCATACAACGGGCTGTAAAGACCTAAAACTAAAATACCTATTACGGTTACTAAAAGTCCCAATCTCATGTATAATCTATTCTTAAAATATGGGATAGCATGATCGCTAGTTCTTAAAAACATAGCTCTTACAACCAATAAATAATAATATAAAGAAATAGTCACATTAACAACCGCTAAAAAAACCAATAAATAATACCCTTCACTTGCTGCTGCTGTATATAAGAAGAACTTGCCAAAAAACCCTGCCACTGGCGGAATTCCAGCTAATGAAAAGAGAGCCAGCATCATGACCAAACTTAAGTTAGGATTGGTTCTGTATAAGCCTTCATAGTCATTCATATTCTCTTTACCAGTTTTTAATGAAATGGCTTGAACAACACCAAAAGCGGCTAAGTTAGAAAAGATATAAATCAATACAAAGTAAATGATGGAAGCGGTTCCTAAATGTGTTCCTGTAATTAAACCCAATAAAATAAATCCTGCTTGAGCTATCGATGAAAATGCTAAAAAGCGTTTCATGTTTTGTTGGCGCAAAGCAAATAAATTACCCGTAAACATAGTAGCCAATGCAACTACATAAATTATATTTTCCCAAACGTGCATTAAGGTTTTAAAAACAGTAAACATTAAAATCATAAGTATAAAAACCGCTGCTCCTTTTGAAATAACCGATAGATAGGATGCCACACTAATAGGTGAACCTTCGTACACATCGGCAGTCCAAAAATGAAAAGGAACTAATGATATTTTAAAGGCTAGTCCTGCGAAGAACAATACAAATCCTAATATGGTTAAATTTGTAGATGAAATCATTGTAATAATATCATCAAAATAAATAGATCCAGAAGTTGCATATAGCATTGATATACCAAATAAGGAAACTCCAGATGCTAAAGCTGCAGACAGTATAAATTTTATTCCGGCTTCACTAGAAATTCTTTTAGTAACTTCAAAAGCAGCCAATGCAGCAACTGGTAAAGTTGAAAGCTCTAATCCTAAATAAAACATTAAGAAATCACCAGAAGAGATCATAAAATACATTCCTAATAGAGAAGAAAATAAGAGTATGAAAAATTCTGCACCTTTATTTTGATTTACTATTTTATCTTCCAACCAATCGGCCGATTGAAGCAATAAAATAAAGACCCCAACATTAAGTACATTTTTAAAGAAGTGAATCAACTCACTTGTTCTAAACATGCCACCAAACAAGCTGTTTGACTGCACTGGAAAAAATCCCACAATCGTATGAATTCCAAATAAGAAAATTGCCAAATGAACAATACTTTGTTTTTTGGTTTTATTTATTGCAATTTCAGCTGCTACCAACAATAAAATAATTGTAAGTAGTAAAATTTCTTGCCGCATTAATAAAAAACTACTAAAATTCATTAGTTATCTGATTAATTTTATAATACTCCTTGAATAAAAGGTTCTAAACTTTTCATAATCATTTCACTTAACCAGAAAGGTGCCACACCTATTCCAATTACAGGAATCATTAATAATAAAATACCTGTTTTTTCAAACCATGTTGCCTTTGGCAAATCGTTAACCTCATTGGTTTCTAATGGCCCCATCATTATTTTTCCAACCAATCTTAAAATATATACTGAAGTTACAACAATAGACGATACAACTAGTATTGTAAGAACTCTATTAAATGTATCAGAGTTTTGTTGAAAAGCACCAACGAAAATATTCATTTCAGCTACAAAGCCGCTAAATCCAGGCAAACCTAAATAAGCTAATCCTGTAATGACATAAATGGCGCCAATAAATGGTAATATTTTCATCATTCCTCCTAGTTTGGTAACATCTCTTGTATGCGTTCTTCCATATATCATTCCAATAAGCGCAAAAAACATAGCTGTTAATAACCCATGAGACAATGACTGAATGATAGCACCATTCCATGCAATTTTATTGAGTGTTAACAATGCAAATAATACCAATCCTAAATGGCTCACGGATGCGTATGCATTGATATATTTTAAATCGGTTTGTCTAATGGCTGAAAATGCACCATAAACCACTCCAATAGCTGCTAAAATAATAAAGAACCATGACCAATGTAATGCTCCTTGAGGTAATAAAAACATNNGTTGGTGCAGAAGCATGACCATCGGGTGACCATGTATGAAATGGAAATAAAGCGCTAATAACAGCAAAGCCAATAAAAACAAATGGGAAAAATAATTTTTGTGCTGCTAAAGGAATATGCACTTGTGCTATATGCAATATATTGAATGTTAAAGGTCCTCCATCTGCATTAGAGTTAAAATAAATGCCTAAAATTCCTACCAATAATATCGCAGAAGCTCCCATAAGCATAAGGGTTAACTTCATTGCAGAATATTCTCTTGGACCAGAACCCCAAATACCTATTAACAAATACATTGGGATTACGGCTATCTCAAAGAACACAAATAATGTGAATAAATCAACTGAAATGAAAACCCCATAAACCCCTAAAGAAAGCACTATAAGCGAGATGAAAAATTCTTTTGGCAATTCTTTCATTTTCCATGAAATAAAAACACCTGCAAGAACCACAATAGCAGTTAATAGTATTAAGGCAACCGAAATACCATCAACCCCAATACTATAATGAATGTTGAAGTTTTTAAACCAAACAACATCTTTGGCAAATACCATAATATCACTATTTACGGTACGTTCTTTAAAATACGCAAACAATAAATTGATTGCCATACCCAATTGAACAAAACTACCAATCATTGAAACAACACGTGACCGTTCCAGTCCTTTTGAAAAGACTAGAGCTATAACTGTTATTATAGGTACAATTATGAAGAGAGTTAGAATATCCATATTAATCCTTTTAGTTGGTCCATAAATAAATAAACACTATTGCGATGACGACAGCTCCCATAGCAAACGAAAAGGCATAATCTTGAAACTTACCAGATTGTAATCCTTTAATTTTATTTGCTGTTTTTACGGTTGAATTACCTATCAGGTTCATTGTTCCATCTACCACATTTCTATCAAACCAAGCAAAAGGTCTGGAAATACCATTAAACAAAATCTTCTTTGTTACAAACAGATAAATTTCATCGAAATAGAACTTATCGCTTGCCCATTTGTAAAAAGGGCCAAATGCTGTTGCGTATTTATCTGATAAGCTGTTTTCTTTTTTGTAAAACACCCATGCCAATGCAATACCAATTACACCAACACTTATCGCTATAGCTGCCAATGGGTAATTTAAATGTGCTTCAAAACCAAGTTTATCTGGAGTAATCAATTCACTAAACGGAATGAACCCTCCAACAATACTTAATAAAGCCAAAACCATTAAAGGTAATGTCATTGATAATGGCGATTCATGAGGTGGATGCTCATAAGTTTTATCCTTACCCCAGAAAATGCCAAAGTAAATTCTAAACATATAAAAAGCTGTAAGTCCAGCAACAAACACTCCAACATAGTAAATAAGTTTATTGTGTTCAAAAGCAGCTACTAAAATTTCATCCTTACTCCAAAATCCTGCAAAAGGCGGTACACCTGCGATTGCTAAAGCCGCTATTAAAAACGTAATATTAGTAATAGGCATATGCTTACGTAATCCACCCATATCTTTTAAATAATTACTATGAACTGCATGTATAACAGATCCTGCTCCTAAGAATAATAAAGCCTTAAACATGGCATGTGTAAACAAATGGAACATAGAAGCCATATAACCTACACCTTCATGCCCATCATAACCAGAAACACCTAAAGCCAACATCATATACCCTAGTTGAGACATGGTTGAAAATGCCAAAACACGCTTTATATCTGTTTGAGTAATTGCAATAATGGCTGCGAAAAGAGCAGAAAAAGCACCAACATAAGCCACAACGTTCAATGCAAAACCATGTTCAACAAAATAGAACATTGGAAATAATCTAGCTACTAAATAAACACCTGCAACTACCATGGTAGCTGCGTGAATTAATGCAGAAACAGGCGTTGGACCCTCCATAGCATCTGGCAACCAAATATGCAATGGAAACATGGCCGATTTACCAGCACCACCAATGAATATTAAAATTAATGCCCATGTGATAACTGAAAGCCCCATAAATGAAGTAGATGCCCAATTTAAAATAACACTTCCTTCTGGATTATTTAAAGTTTCAAAATCGTATGTTCCTGTGAAATAACCCATTATTAAAATTCCGATAAGGAATCCTAAATCTGCAAATCGAGTGACAATAAATGCTTTTTTAGCAGCTGAAACTGCAGAAGGTTTTGTATAATAATATCCAATCAACAAAAACGAAGACACACCTACTAATTCCCAAAAGATATAAATTTGAAAGAGATTTGTCGCTAAAACCAATCCATACATTGAAAACGTAAATAAGGATAAGTAAGAGAAAAATCTGGTGTAACCATCATCTCCTTTCATATAACCCCTACTATAAATATTCACCATTAAAGATACTGTTGAAACAACAACAAGCATCATAACTGAAATAGGGTCTATTAAAATACCCATATCAATGTGCAGGGTTTCTGTAAAGTTCATCCAAACTGATTTATTTACAATCGTTTGATAAACACCATCTACTTTTCCGCTTACAAAAAAATATTTATAAGCCGTATAGTATGAAAGTACAGCGGAAATTGACAACCCAAGAACTCCTATATAGCCCGAGATTGTTGGTTTAATCTTTTTACTATTAAGTCCTAACAATAAAAATACTGCTAAGGGAATTAACGGAATTAATACAATGTAACTAATATTCATAATTCGAAATATTAATATTTCATGATTTCAGTGTCTTTAACCTCAACAGAACTGATTTGCCTGTAAAGATTAATAATAATAGAAACTGCCAAGGCAGTTTCGGCAGCAGCAACTGCTATAATAAAAATTGAAAAAATAACGCCTTGTAGCATATCTGGATATAAATACTTGTTGATAACCACAAAATTTACCACAGAAGCATTCAGTATTAATTCTATAGAGATCAATACTGAAATAAGATTTTTCCTTGTTATAAAACCGTAAATACCAATAAAAAACAAAATGGATGTTACCGTTAAAATTTCGTATATACTAATTCCTGCAATCATAACGCTTCGTCATTTTTGTCATTTAATTTTCTTCCTTTTGCTATCACAATAGCCCCAATCATTGAAGCTAAGAGCAATACGCTTATTACTTCAAAAGGCAATATAAATCCGCCAGATTCATAGCTTAAAAGTTTAGCTCCAATATCATAGGTAGTAGTTGTAACTTGGTTTTCAACAACGTTAAATTCATTATTGTAAATGGTGTACAAGAAAACTCCAAGACCTAACAAACAGATTAAACCAGTCATCATTTTTCTAAATGGTTTTGCTATTTCTAGTTCCATTTCAATATGATGAACAAGTAATACTGAAAATATAATAAGCACTATAATGCCACCTGCATACACCGTAAGTTGAATTGCGGCCAGAAAATTATAATCAATTAAAAAATAAATACCTGCTATTCCACATAAAACAAACAATAAGTAAATAACAGAACGAAGCATTTTGCGGCTACTTACTGAAGCCACTGCAAATACTATAATTATAACCGATAAAATGTAAAATATATATTTTTCCATATCCTTAATCTTCTATACCAGCTTTAACTTTTGATCCAGGTCTGTTCAACACTTTAGTCAATTGTGTTCTGTCATACGTTGAATTCTCGTAATTTTGAGCCCAAACAATAGCATCTGTAGGGCATGCTTCAATACACAACCCACACATAGTGCATAATCCTAAGTGATAAATGTGTTTATCAATTTTTTTCTTCTTCTTACCTGTGGTTTCATCAAGACCTCTATCCCAGATTATTTCAATACTTCCGTTAGGACAGGCTAGTTCACATTTTTGACAACCTGTACATTGATGCTCGTTGTTTTCATCATGAGGCATTACCACTTCACCACGAAAACGTTCAAACATTTTTAAAGTGTCTCTATTATCAGGGTATTGTTGAGTGATAGCGCCTTTTCTAGAAGTTAAAAAATACTTTCCGGTAACACTCATACCGGTAAGTAGCGTTTTTATTCCTTTATATATATCTGAAAAATAACCCATAACTCTAAAATTTAATTGTTAAGTTCAACCAAACAATTATTGCCATTATCACTATGTTAACCAAGTTTATTGGTAACAAATACTTCCATTCAAGAGTTAATAGTTGATCAATTCTTAACCGCGGAAATGTCCATCTAAACCACATCATTAAAAACACTATAACCAATGTTTTACCTAAGAACCAAAAGATTCCTAACCAAGGCAATGATTCTGTGATTCCGAAAGGAGACAACCAACCTCCAAAAAAAACAGTGGTTGCTATGGCAGCAATAATGAACATATTAATAAATTCAGCTAAAAAGAAATAGGCAAATTTCATCCCTGAATATTCGGTATGGAAACCTGCACCAAGCTCTGACTCTGCTTCAACCATATCAAAAGGTGCTCTGTTAGTTTCAGCTGTTCCCGCAATCATATAAATCATAAAGGCTATAATAGCTGGTACATGCCCTTGTAAAATGAGCCAACCTTCTTTTTGAACTTCCACAATTTCCGACAATTGTAAACTCCCTGTTAATAATACCATGGTTAGTAATGATAACCCAACCGATAATTCGTAACTAATGGTTTGAACACCACTACGCATCGCTCCAATTAAAGCAAACTTATTGTTACTACTCCAACCTCCAAGTAAAATACCTATGACACCAATTGATGAAATGGCTATTAGAAAGAAGATTCCTATATTGATATCAAAAGCTTGAAATTCTTTCGTAAAAGGAAACACAGCTAATGCCATAAGTGATGATATAATTACAAAATAAGGAGCTAAGTTGTATAGAAATTTATCTGCTTTTATGGTTCCTGTCAACTCTTTTGAAACCAATTTTAAAGCATCTGCCATGGTTTGAAGTAAACCCCAATACCCAACTCTGTTTGGCCCAATTCTTAATTGAAACCAAGCTGCAACTTTACGTTCTAGAAGCACTAAATACAAACCTGCTACAGCAAAAATTGCTAAATATATTAAGGCTACTATGACCATAGCTAAAATACTTGCAACTCCTTCGGGCATCATACCTATAAGCCAATCCTGAATGGTCTTTGTTATGCTTAATGTTATAATCATTGTGCTCATAATTATCTGTCAATATCTGGTATTACAAGGTCAAGTGTTGCCATAGATGCTACTAAATCACCTATTTTTCCACCAACTGCAATATGATTTAATAATGATAAATTTGAAAATCCTGGTGAACGGAATTTCACACGATATGGATTTTTTGTTCCAGTACTAATAATGTAAACACCTAACTCACCACGAGCCGTTTCTACCTTTTGATAATATTCTCCTTTTGGTAATTTTATTACGGCATTGGTTGCAACTTGTACATCTCCATCAGGAATATTATCAATTAATTGTTCTATAATGGATATAGATTCCCACATTTCCTGAATTCTTACTTGATATCTTGCAAACGTATCCCCTTCAGTTTTTATGGCTTCATTAAATGTTACTCTGTCATAAGCGCTATAAGGATGATGTTTTCTAACATCGCAAGAATACCCAGAAGCTCTCCCTACAGGCCCAGATGCACCAAATGAAATAGCATCTTCTTTAGTTAAAATACCAACTCCTTTTGTTCTTTTTTGAAATATAACGTTACCCGTTAGTAAGGTATCATACTCTGGTAATTTTGTTTTAAAATGAGCAATAAAATCCTTAGTTCTTTTTACAAAATTAGGATGAACATCAAACATTAATCCACCAGGAATGTTATAATTCATGGTTAATCGTGCTCCACAAGTTTCCTCAAAAATATCATTGATCATTTCACGGTCTCTAAAACCATAGAAATAGGTTGTAAGTGCGCCAACATCCATTCCCATAACTCCCCACCACAAACAATGCGAAGCAATTCTAGTAAGTTCACTAAGAATGGTTCTAATCACTTTTACGCGATCTGGCATTTCTAATTGGAGGGCGTTTTCAACAGTTAAACAAACCGCCTCGTTATTTATATGAGAAGATAGATAATCCATTCTATCTGTAAGGTGAACAATTTGCTGATAACTATCGCGTTCACACATTTTTTCAATAGAGCGATGGATATACCCTAAATCTGGTTCCACTTTTTTAATAATTTCACCATCAATGGTTAAAAGTAACCGTAACACACCATGCGTAGCAGGGTGTTGTGGTCCCATGTTAATGAAATATTCTTCTGATTTGAAATTGCTCTTAACTATAGTTGTGTCCATAATCATCTATTTAATAACCATGTTAATGTCATCTTCATAATCTTTTCTTAATGGAAATCCTTCCCACTCTTCAGTTAAGAATAATCGTTTTAAATTAGGATGATTATTGAATTTTATTCCGAAGAAATCAAAAACCTCACGTTCATGAAATTCTGCTGTTTTCCATATATCACAAACAGAATCAAATACAGGATTTTCTCTATCAGACGTCTTAACTTTAACAACAACAATATGCCTATGAGCAGTTGATTCTAGGTGATATACTACTCCTAATTCGGGTTGCCAATCAACCCCGCTTAAACAGAATAAATAGTCAAAACTGGTTTTACTATTAATTTTCAATTCTGTCATTAATTGATGAAGATTTTCTGGTGCAACAATAATATTTAAAAACTGAGATTCTTCTTCAGCAAACTCTAAATCTGGAATCCAGCTACTTATTAAATTTTGTAAGGCTTCATTAGTCATAACTACTTATTTATTTACCTTCATCAAATCCATCAATAGGATTTTCTTTTTGCTTCATGTTTTCAGTTCTAATCTTATCCTGAAGCATGAGCATTCCTTGTAATAAAGCTTCTGGACGAGGAGGACAACCAGGAACATAAACATCTACCGGAATTACATGATCTGCACCTTTTACTACTGAATAAGTGTTGTAGAAAAATGGACCTCCAGAAATTGCACAAGCTCCCATAGCAATCACATATTTTGGCTCAGCCATTTGGTCGTACAACCGACGTAAAACAGGTGCCATTTTATTAACTATAGTTCCTGCTATGATGATTAAATCTGCTTGACGTGGGGAAGGCCGTGCTACTTCAAAACCAAACCGAGAATAATCATGTCTTGCTGCTCCAGTTTGCATCATTTCTATGGCGCAACAACTGGTACCAAAATAAAGCGACCAAAGTGAATTTGATCGCCCCCAATTGATTATTTGATCTAATGAAGTAACAATCACGTTAGCTCCATTTCCTGCCGGAATAACTTTTCCAGGGAAATTTTTTGGAATTTCTGTATTTCTATATTCTGCCTGAGATAAATATCTCTCTTTGTCTTCTACTCCCATTTTAACGCTCCTTTTTTCCATGCATAAATTAACCCTAATCCTAAAATAAATAAGAAAACGAGTATTTCAATAAAGCCAACAGCTCCAAAATCTTTAAAAACAACTGCCCAAGGCACTAAAAATGCAACCTCGACATCAAAAACCAAGAACAAGATTGCAAATAGATAA
The DNA here is from genome assembly GCA_002441545.1 of Flavobacteriaceae bacterium UBA6231. Taxonomy (GTDB): domain Bacteria; phylum Bacteroidota; class Bacteroidia; order Flavobacteriales; family Flavobacteriaceae; genus Yeosuana. Next base: position 17,027 of record DJWL01000120.1, read on the forward strand.
TAGCCAACTTTAAATTGCACCCAAGTAGGTCCAATAGTGGACATCCCACTTTCATAAGGTTCTCTTTTTTGAACATTATCTGATTTATGGGAAATTAAATTTGACAAGAAATTTGCTCCGGCAACTAAAACAATTCCAGATAATAAAAAGACTATGATAGCTTCTGATCCCATTTAAATATTCTTTTTTAAAAATTCAAAATTAGTGGTATTAATTAAACTGATTCCTGACATATGTCAGGTTTCAAAATTTAATTTACCATATATATTTCTCCTGAATAGAACAAGTCATTTGTCTTGGTAAACTTAGAGCTTGCTTTTACTTGTTTGGTTAAAGCATCTTCTCGTTCTTCAAGAGTTATATCATCAAAACTTCTAATAATTCCTGTTGCAACTGGATATTCTAACCTTACTAACATTTGATGCAATGTTGGATCTTTTTCTTTTGCATTATGAACCAAAATATCTGCTTCAGTAATGCCGTTTTCACCAATGGTAACCACTTCTAATTTCAGTTTATTTAAAATTAATCCTTTATCACGATTTTTACCAAAAATCATTGGTTTTCCATGTTCTAAATAAATTTGTTTATCTTCTTTTACGTCTTTATTAGTAATGTTGCTGTAGCATCCGTCATTAAAAATAACACAATTCTGTAAGACTTCAATTAATGAGGTCCCTTTAAAATTATGAGCTTCAATTAACATTTGACTAATGTCCTTAGGAACATTCCCCCCAATTCTTCCAAAAAATCTAGCATTTGCACCAAGTGCCAATTCGCCAGGACTAAAGGGTGGCTGTGTGTTTCCGTAAGGTGATGATTTTGTTTTTTGACCTACTAATGATGTTGGTGAAAATTGCCCCTTAGTTAAACCATAAATTTCATTATTAAAAAGTACAATGTTTAAATCGATATTTCTTCTTAACACATGAATGAAATGGTTTCCACCAATTGCCATAGCATCACCGTCGCCTGTCATAACCCAAACACTTAAGCTTGGATTTGCCAATTTTATACCAGATGCAATACCAGGTGCTCTACCATGAATAGAGTGCATACCATACGTATTCATATAATAAGGAAAGCGTGAAGAACATCCAATACCTGAGACAAATACAACTTCTTCTTTTTTAACACCCATTTCTGGAAGCGCCTTTTGCATTGCGCGTAAAATAACATAGTCATCACATCCTGGACACCATCTTACTTCTTGGTCACTTTCAAAATCTTTATAGGTATATTTTTTTTCTACAATTGATTCCATAATTATTTTACTAGTTTTTTAAATTCATCTAAAAGTTCATTATTCCCAAAAGGTAAGCCTTGAATTTTATTAAACTGTAAAAATTCAAAACCATTAAAATTCATTCTAAGAATATTAACAAACTGACCATTGTTTAGCTCGCAAACCAGAATTTTTTTGAATCTTTTAAATAAAGCTTCCGTATTTTTTGGAAGTGGATTAATATAATTAAAGTGAGCAAATCCAACGTTTTTATACCCTTCTTGGTTTATTTGTTTTACTGCAGAATGTAAAGAGCCATAAGTTCCACCCCAACCAACAACTAACAAATCTCCAGAATCTGCAAACTCAGTTTTTATCTCTGGAATAAAATTTTGAACACGTTTAACCTTTTCTGCTCTAATTTTAGTCATTTTTTCATGGTTCTCTGGAGCTTGATTTACGTTACCTGTTACACTGTCTTTTTCTAAACCTCCAATTCTATGTTCAAGACCAGGTGTTCCTGGTATTCCCCAGTTTCTAGCTAAAGTGTCTTCATTTCGAGTATAAGGTTGCCAATTTTCATAAGCAGTCTTAGTAATGTTATTTTTTATTTCTGGAAGTTCATCTGTATTTTGAATTTTCCAAGGGGCTGATCCATTAGCAATATAACCATCTGTTAATAATATAACAGGTGTCATGTGCTCTATAGCCAGTTTAGCTGCCTGAAACGCAAAGTTAAAACAGTTTGCGGGTGTACTTGCTGCGATGACAATAACAGGACTTTCTCCGTTTCTACCATACATAGCTTGCATTAAGTCTGATTGTTCTGTTTTTGTTGGCAATCCTGTTGAAGGACCACCACGTTGAACATTTACAACTACTA
>DJWL01000194.1 GCA_002441545.1 Flavobacteriaceae bacterium UBA6231
AACAAGATCCTATAATATTAAATTTATGATAAAAAATATGGTCTTCAAAGTCATAAATCTCGTTTGCCCATCTTCTTTTATACTCAAAATCGCCGTATCCCATATCAAAAAAAGCGATACCATTTAAAAGGCACCATTCCAGTTGCTTATATATTTCGATGTTTCCTAAACTGAACTTTCCATAATCTAAGTCATAAGAAGAAATTGAACTATACATTATTGAATGGGCATGATAATTTATAGAAATCTCGATGGGTTCATCATTTTGATAAATAACAAATATAGAGGCTCTTTTTAGTTTGATTAAATCTAGAGTTTGATCAACATGGTGTTTCCAGTTATTCAAGGTTTTGTTTCTGCCTTCGCGTTGTTGAAATCTATTTGCTATCATGTCTTTCAAAGCGTTCATTATAAATACATAATGGTCAACTGGCATGTCTCCAAAGTAGGTTTTGTAGCTTATATTGAAGCTTGATTCTAACCTATTTATAGTTCTTGTTACATTTTTTCTGTGTTGCGGAGAACATACTTCTTTAAGGTAATCGCTAATTGTTTTATAGTCTTTAAGATAGACGGCAAAACCTAATTTCTGCTTTATTTTTTTTAACCTAAAATGGTTTGATACTAATAGATTATAATTCAAATAAGCGGGAAATAGTTGATAGGAATAAATTTGTGCGGGCTTAAAGACAATATTGTGAACAATTAATTTCTCTTCTATTTTTTTGTCCATATACCCAATAACATCATATGCGTTTGATACCGAATGATTTTCAAATAATAATTGATAGAAATTGTTGTTTTTAAACATATATGGAAACTAATTTGTAAAATTTATTTAAAAAGATAGGTTATTTTATGAAGTAACACATTTAATTTTAGGTCTCTTAAAAACTGTTTTAACTTAAAAAAAAGTTTTAAGAAATGAGCTATAGCAATAGCACTAATTGAATTTGAATCATAATAAATATGATGTTCAAAATTATAGCTTACATTGGCCCATCGTTCTTTGTAATCATAATATCCTTTTGATAAATCAAAGATTTTTATATTATTTTCAAAACACCATTTATATAGCTCCATTAAATGTACTTTACCTATATTGTATTTAAAGTAATCCATGTCAAAAACGGTCATGGCAAAAAATAGAATATTAGTAGAAAAATAATTAAGCGATATGGCAATTGGTTTTTTATCATCATAAATTACAAATAATGATGCTTTTTTTTTAAGTATCAATTCAAAGGAAGAATCGTAATAAAAATCCCATTCTTTAGGAATTAGGTTATTATTGGTTTCAAGTTTGTCTTCAAATCGTTTTTTTAACAAAGTATTAAAATGTTGAAAAATATCATCGTAAGGTTCTTTTGATATATCTCCATAAAAATGTTTATACTTTATGTCAAATGAACTTTCAAGAGCCCTTTGATAACTTTTAAATTTATAACGACTTTTTTTACTAAAAGAGGAGGAGAAGTAGTTATTAAAATCTATATATGTTTCCAGATTTGTTAAAAAACCAGGGTATTGCTCTATTTTAATTGCTTTTATTTTTTTTGGAAGCGTTTCCGTTTTAATATTAAAATATTCTGGTACATCATAAATCAGCAGTACTTTATTTTTAAAATCATATGATGTGAAAGATGAATCCAAAACATACGACATACCTTTTGTAAGGTTCTTTCCAACGTTGATGAATAAGGGCATAAATGTTGGCTTATAAAAGCTAACTTCCTTTATGAAATTAAATGAATAAGATGCTTGATCCTTAATGAAATGTAAGCACCATTTATTAACAAATGTATTAGATGTAAATGGATTATGCTTTATCACAACGTTACATTTATATCATCTAAAGATCTATATAAAGGAAAAAAATTGGAATCTGTATCGACACCTTTTTTTAAAATAAGCTTATCATAAACTTCTTGATTACAAATAAATTTCCACAAGAAAAAATCTTTAAAATCTTTTGAAAAAGAAGCTTTAAAATTAAATAATGAATCATCATCTTTACCTCCTAAACCGCCACCTAAATTAAAATAGGTATAACCTTTTTCTGATGCAATTAATCGCATTTCATCAATGAGTAATTTTGTTGGAGTTAAGTGTAAGAAATCATTTTTGGTTCCAGATAGATGATACTGTACAATATTATTAGTCATTACAAATTGAGAAGCTGCTATTGTTTCTCCAGATTCATTGTCGATAGCCAATAAGACTTCAGATTTAAAATCTTGACTTGAAACCATTTTTTGAAAATAATCCTTTGTAAAATAATAGGATTTTTTAGCATGAACTCTGTCCATGTTCTCGTAATAAATGTCCATAAACTTTTGCAGACCTTCTTCTGATGAAGCTCTTTTAATAGTACAACATCGTCTTGCTTTATTGATGTGTGTTTTTAATCGATTTTGAAAATTCTGTCTCTGAATGTCTATATCTTGTTTCAAATCAATGTTTACAACTTTACCTTGTTTTGTTAGAGACCCAAGATTTATTAAAGCTCTACATTGTCCTGGTATAAAAGGATTTAATCTTGAAAAAACAGAAACAAAATTATTTGTTTCAAAATATTTTTTTATTTTTTCTTGAAACTGGGTATTATCAAAACCAAATGATAGGTTTTTGCTTATGGGTCCAGCATAGCCATATACAGATGTAGCATCTTTGTAATTTGTGTTTTCTATTTTTCTAATTAACAGTGGTAAAGCTATGATGATGTTGTTTTCTACATATTTAAGTAAAATAGGTGTTTCGTTTTCAGCCTTAGAAAGCATATGGTAATCATAGGTGTGATAAAAATCAAAGTAATTTATTTCTTTTAATGCTTCATCCCAACCTTCTTTATTTGTAATTACTTCAAAAATAACCTTGTTTTTTATTACTTTATAGTCATTAAAAACGCTATCGATACAATAAAGTTTCTTATTGTTAATGTTTATGTTTTTAATAATTTTTGTAGGCTCTCTATATATTATTTTAAGATGTCCAACTTCCTTTTTTATAAAAGCACCAGAACTAACTATAGAATTTTTGCCAATAGAAATTTTAACTATTTTAGAGAAATCATTTATGTTAGAATCATTTTTTAAAAACACTTTTGAGTTTAAAATGCAAAAGTTTCCAACAACAGATTTGTCATTTATTCTCACATCTTTCTCAATAATTGTTCCATTTCCAATTTTAACATTTTTATCTATAAAGCTTTGCGGGTGAATTGCCGTAATAAAATCAAAATCTGGAATCATCTGTTTTATTTTATTAAACACCAATTTTCTTGTTGTGTTATCTTCAATAGCTATAATCCCAGAATTGACATTTAGATGCTTCAATGATTTATAAAAAGCTTCTATATCTAAAAATGAATTTTTAAATGGTGACTCTTCTTTGTTGTCTATAAAAGGATTTATTATACTGACAATATTATATTTATCAATTTTTTCAATTATATCAATAACAACTTTGGTATATCTTGAGATTCCAATAACAACGATATTTTGTTTTTTAAGTAGTGTCATATGCCTAAGGCCTCTTATATTAATTACCTGCAAATAATTCCATGTTTAAATTCTCTTTACTATTCACGCCTTCTTTTTTAATGACCCTTTTTAAAGTAAGCAGTAATATTTTCATGTCCAATAAAAAGGTTAGATTGTTTACATACCAGATATCAAGCTTAAATTTTTCTTCCCAAGAAATAGAATTTCTTCCATTTACCTGGGCCCAACCAGTAATCCCGGGTTTTACCAAATGTCTTTTTTTTTGTTCTTCGTTATAAAGTGCTAAATATTCTATTAATAAAGGCCTTGGGCCTACTAAACTCATATCGCCTTTAATAACATTGATGAGTTGAGGGATTTCATCCAATGAATATTTTCGAATAAAGGCCCCAACTTTAGTGATTCGTTTTTCATACGGCAACAAATTTCCTTTATTATCTTTTTTGTCATTCATGGATTTAAATTTGATTATAGAAAATATGCGCTCGTTTTTACCCGGACGTTTTTGAAAGAAAAAAGGTTTTCCATTATTACTGAAAATTAGGTAAATTGTTATTATAATAAAAATTGGTAATAAGACTATAAAGCCGATAAGTGATAGGCAAAAATCAAGTATTCTTTTTAAAATTATTTTATACATAATCTATTTTTTTTAAGACTCTAAATTATTTTTTTCAATACTTTTTTTATTTCGATGAGATCTTTAATTACAAATTTTGGACGTAAAATAATTTCTATATTAAAATCTTGTTTATGGATATTGTTCCCATTGTCAATAAGACAAATGGTATTCCATCCCATTTTATTTGGTGTAATGAAATCTTTTTTAACATTATCGCCCACATATAAATAATTTTTGTCTTCACCATATTTATTTATAAAATACTTAAAATTTTTAATGTCTGGTTTTTCAGATCCAAACTCATCCGAAATAATTATTTCGTCAAAATAATCAGATAATCCAAGTGCTGATATTTTGTTGCGCTGTTGCATGCTTCTACCATCTGTAATTAGTCCAGTTTTAAATACTTTTTTTTTTAATTCCAACAATACTTTATTGGTGTTTTCATTTAAATATATTTTGGGTTTATGATTTCTATACATAAAAATCAGATCTTTAATCATGATATCTTTAATTTGATATTTATCTAGGATAGTTTCAAATACATTTAGCCCATTAAAATAACTTTCTATCATTTCATTAAAGATCGCGTCTTTTGACCTATTTATTTTATTTGATATAACAAGAGATATTTCTTTGTAAGCTGATTTTAAATAATCGATCTCTTTGTAAAGTGTATCATCAAGATCAAATATCAAGATTATGTTATTCTGTATATCCATATACTAATACTTCATCATCATATCGCAACATTAATAAATTGTTTTCCCAGTCATCATAATATTCAATATCTTTATTAAAAAGATATTCCTCAATTATCCATTTACAATAGTTAGCACCTGCCAAATATGACAGTGGAAAACCACCTCCAAAACGGGCATTTATTTCAATGCCGTAAATTTCTTTGGTTTCCTTGTTCTTAAAAAATTGAGAAGTAAGACACCCTCGAGCACCCTCTATATGATTTAAATGAACTTTAATAAAATCCATCAATTCATTTTTTCTAGTAAGCCCTTTGCTAACCTCTCCATCACGTGTTTCCAGTCTCTTTCTTGGAACAATACATTTTAAATTGCTGTTTTTGTCATAATATAAGTCACAAGTAAACTCTTCAAATTTTTCGTGATCCAAATATTCCAAAAACATTAAGTTCTTATTATTAAAATGATATTCAGTTAAATCTTTTTCTTCTTTAATTATATAGGTATCTATACTTCTGCTACCACTAAAAGGCTTTATAAATAAAGGCAATTTATAATCGTTTTTTTTGTATTCTTTTGCTACAGGTATATTGTTTTTTAAGAAAAAGGAATTTGTTTCTCTTTTGTTTCTACAGATATTTACAAATTCTATTGATGAGATGACAGGAATAATATTATTTTTTAATAATGCATCAACATTTTCTGCAAGTAATAATAATTCAGTATCAATAGTAGGTATTATGAGCTTAATATCATTATTAATACACAAATCGATTAATAATTCTAAATAATTTTCTTCTGTAACTAATGGTAACTCAAAAGCTTTATCGGAAACAAAACATGCAGGTGATAATTTTATATTATAATCTGTAGTCATAACAAGTCCGTAAAGATTTAATTTCTTTATTTCTGTTTGAAAGGCTCTAACTAAGGACACACGTCTTCCTGCCGATGTAATTAATATATTCATAATTTTTTGGTGCTATTATTTTAGGGAAATTTATTAGTTTAATTTAAATAATTATTAATCAGATTTAATATTTTATTATTAGTAAAAGAACAATAAACATTAAACAAAAATGCCTTTTTATATTAAAAATAAAATTACATCAAATCTATTATTACTTATGTTTTTTATTGTTAAAACGTTATTTATTATTGACAAAAGGTTTTGTAAGGTATATACTACTTCATTTAATTCTTTTATGAAAGAATTTTATTCTATAAAGATTGGTATTCTTTAAGGATGGCATTCCAAACAAATTGTTGCTCAAATTTTGAAACAATAATGTTACGAGATATTTCACCCATAGTTTCATGATCTTTTTTTGACATCTGAAATAATCTTTCCATAGCACTATAAATGGCCGCTGTATTTTTAATTGGAATAATAATTCCGTTTTCATTATTTGTAATGATTTCATTGCAACCATTTATATTGGTTACAATGCAGGGTAATTTCATGGCGCAGGCTTGAAGTACTACATTTGGGAATCCTTCTCGATAGCTTGGAAAGACTAAACAATTGGATATTGCAAAATAAGATCTTACATCGTTTACCCAACCAGTATTTAAAATGTTTTTATTTGTTTTAATATCATTTATCGTTTGAGGACTTAATGGGTCATAGGTGTTTTCATAGGTTCCAACCAGTAATAGCTTTGAATTTTCGAATTTTTTATTAAAATTACTAAAAGCTTTAATTAATTCATTAATTCCTTTGTCTCCAACCAATCGACCTGCAAAAACAAATACATAATCATTAATTGAAATGTTTAAATCTTCTTTTAGTTGCATTATTAAATTATCATCGAAAAGAGCTGGGTTGTAAAACTCCATATTCACACCATTAATGTTACCGTTGGCAACTATTTCTAAGGGTTTAGACGTGATGCTATAAGCTAACAAATCATTTTTCACTCCATTTCCTTCTGGAATTATTTTTGTTGCACATATGCATACTATTTTATCCATGAATATGAGAATTTGCTTTAAAAGCCCTCTCTTGGTTGGAAATATAAGTCCGGTAAAGGTGTGAATGCGAATTGGGACTCCGGAAAAAAAAGCAGCCATCATGCTTAGAAGACCAGCTTTTGGTGTCATGGAATGTACAATGTCTGGTTTTTCTTTTTTAAAAAATTTATATAACTGATACAAAGCTTTTATATCCTTAATTAAAGATATCTGTCTGCTTATTTCAATAGATTTAGTTTGTACACCTTCTGTATTGGGAATATCATCTAGTAATTTACCTGCAGACGAAACCGCAATGACCTCATAATTGCTAGATAAGAACTTTAATTGTCCTTTTACCAAAACAAAAGAAATGTCAGATGTAACGACTCGTATTAATTTTTTTTTCATAGTACTTTTTGGAGCCTTTGATAGCATTTACACAAATATAAAAAAGTATGTTGGCAGTTAAGTAAAATTCTGTTTACGGTACTATTTTTAAGTTTATTGGTTTTTTGTGAAAGGAATCTCAAGAAGTGAATGGATTCTCAAATACAAAAACTAGTTCAGTACAGGTAAGTTTGGTGTAATAGGTATAAAGAACCCCCTTTGATGGCTTGGGTTGACAGGCTACTTTTGAAGTTGTTTTTCAATGTTTTTAAAAAGTGATTTTTGTTTTGCCTTATTTTAAAGTAATAAATTTAACTTACCTACACTATCCATACACTATCCATACACCATCCATACACCATCTATACACTTGCCCCATCTTATTAAATAAATCCCGATA
>DJWL01000157.1 GCA_002441545.1 Flavobacteriaceae bacterium UBA6231
ATGATACTAAAACTCTCATACACAACCCTAGCAAACACCGCAAATATAATCATCATGGAGAAAAAAGGGATGATGAACACGCTTGAAGTGATGCAAATGCTAGAAGAACACGAGTTCCGCTCTCCATCCGCCATAGAAATAGTAGAAGGCTACGACCTAATCGTGGCAAAAAAGATGCACATGTGGGGCAATGGGTTGTAATTATTTTTTATAGTCATAAAATTCAGGTAAAATCACATAGAATGGGGATTTATTGGGTTTTTTGATAATGATGACAATAGTACACATTTTTCATATATTTATGTATAATACAATCATTATATTTTAAAGAAAAATTATGACTCAACAAGAAACAATAATACATCAGCAATTTGATTTTTTTTTGCAAAAGCAAATTAACTTTGAACGTGATATGGATCATTCTAATAAACAGTTGAATGGTATATATTTAACATCTGATTCATACATAATTGATACGATATTGGATTCAATTATCGATGATTCAATTATATTTTCAAAAACATTTTTAGAGCCATCTTGTGGACATGGTATATTTATAATCAAGTTAATTTTGAAAGCATTTAGTATAAATGATGATGAAAAATTAATAGCAAATTTTATAGAAAATAATTTGTATTTTGCAGACATTGATCAAAAAATGCTTGAAGAAGTAGAAAAGAATATTTTAGAGCTTTATTTTTGTCTCTTTAATAATAATTATACTGGTAAATTCAATTCCTACTGCGTAGATTTTACAAGAATGATGGATGATGATTTTTCCATAGAAAAAGACACTATCTTTACTCTTTATAATAAAATCGATTATTTGATTGGAAATCCACCATATATTAGTTTATATGGACGAAGGGACAAGAAAAACAACGAAGAACAAAGAGAATATTATTTAAAGCATTATAGACAATTCCCATCTACCCTTAAAAATGGCAAAATAAACTTTGTGATGCTCTTTATTGAACATAGTCTAAAATTTCTCAAAACTAATGGCAAACTTTCTTTTATTATAGATTTGGCATTTTTTGAAACTGCTTATATGCACTGTAGAAAGTTCATTGTAGAAAACTACACTATTAATTCTTTAATTTATAATTTTCGACATTTCGATAATGTAGGAAGTGGACAGATAATTCTAGAAATATGTAATACATTACCAATCAATAATACAGTTAAAGTTACAGATTATCAAAATGAAACAACAACATACATTGAACAAGAAAGTTGGAATCGATCAGATGATGAGTATAAATTTAGAATATCGCATTGTAAAAATTCAGATGAAATTATAGAAAAAATATTCGCCAAAAAAGATCCTACATTAAAGCAGTTATATCCACATAAAAATTTAAGAACTTGCGCTATGCTTCTTGATATGGAAGAACAATTTGTAAAAAAAGTTCCAGCAACTACTTTAAAATCATATCCTTATTATAGGGGTTCTAGTGGTTTGAAATATAAATATTCAAAGTTTCATTATGAAAAGTTTTTTTATTATGATAAAGCATTACAAGATGAAATCAATGATAAGTTAAAAGAAGAGCTAACATTAAAAGGTATTAAAAATAAAAAAAGAATCGGTATGGGTGAAATTGAAGTTTATGATAATCCTAAACTTTACATAAGACAATCAGCAAAGGAGTTGATTGCATCTTATGATCACAATCCCAGTGCTGCAAATAACAGTTTGTATGTTTTTACTTTAAGAGATAATTCACAAGAATCAATAAATACTTTAAAATATTTATGTGGATTAATCAATTCGATACTTTATACCTTTTTTGCACAACAAAGAAGGATAATCCGTTACAATCAAGGAAAACAGCCCCAAATAAAAGTGTCAGACCTCTATCAATTACATATTCCGCAAAGTAAAGTACTTGAAAATAAGATAGTAGATATAGTAAATAGAATATATAACGACTACTCTTCAGCTCAACAGCTGAAAAACGCCATAGATAAATTAGTATATGAATATTATGGAATTACAGTAGAGGAACAAAATTTGATTGCAGAATCAATCCAATCATTCTGAGGGTAACTCAGCAATTTTGTTTTCAGATTCTATATTTTTTTGTTTTAATGAAGCCTTTTTACTTTCGATTTGTGTTAGCTTATTTTGGGCTTTATTGCTTTGCCGAATCAATCCTTCTTCTATTTTTTGCATTAATAAGTCAATGAATTCTTCTCTTGTTCTATATACGGGCTGAGCATCTATATTAACTTGTAATTGATTTGTTGGTGTTCTTCTGAATGTCGGACTAATATCTTTTAAAAAATAAACTTTTGTATACGCGCCATTATGTGAAGAAAACTGTAATCCAGTTGCTGTTTGTTCATAATATACATAAACATACAGAAGATAAAATCCTCCTTCTTCTATAAATTTTATAATTTTATCAGGTGTCCCAATATCAGGATTACTGTCTTCGCCAGATAGCTTAAATGCTTTAAAATCAATCCATATTTCTTCTTCATAATCTCCATAGGTAAAAAAAGTTCTTGCATCCCATGGATTTTTAGTCTTTCCTTTTGGCGCACCTTCCGAATTTTTCAGTAAAGGATGCTCTGCTGTTGCTGCAACAAATTTTTCTTCTAACCAATCACTTATCTCTGCCCCAGCCCTTGCTTTGGCACTTGTTTTAAAAATCGGATCATTAGAATCTATTCTTGTAATAACATTTGAGACAACAGTTTCAATATGTTCTTTTACTAAATTTTCAAAACTTTGGATATTCACCAAACAACTCCAAATCAAAAAAATCATGCAACGACAAATTAAAAGCTAAAGCAATTTTTTCAATATTAACTATTGAAACATTTCTTCTTCCATTTTCCAAGCTAGCAATATAAGTTCTGTCCAATTTGCATTCATTAGCGAAAGCTTCTTGACTCAAACCAGATAATAATCGCAGCTCTTTAACTCTTGTGCCGATTCTTTCTTTAATATTCATAATGCATATCATACCTACATGATGACTTTAAATCAACGGACTATAAGTCACACATTATTCAAAACGACAAATTCTTATAATAGTATTTCCATAATTTATCAACAACAGAGTTAAAATATATGTGGGAATGGGTTGTGAATAAGATATGCTACAATAACAACAGTAAAGGAATTTGTCATGATACATTTAGCGATTGAAGAACCAAGGGTGGAGCAGTTTTTTCATCACTCAAAAGATGAAATTATAAAGGTACTCAGATTTATTGTGGATAATGATATTAAAGATTTTTCAATAGACTCTAAAAGTTTAGAACTCACAAATGAGCAAAAAATAAAGCTAAACTCAAGAATTGAGGTGTTTCATGGCAACAGAGAAATGGGGCGTTCATGGGAAGAGATAAAAAACGAACTCCAAAGATAGGACAAGGCAATAGTGTTCAACACCCCTCTTCACACAATGATTCAAAGTGCCGACGGTAGTT
>DJWL01000191.1 GCA_002441545.1 Flavobacteriaceae bacterium UBA6231
TCAGCAGCTTTTAAAACCTGAACGGCCTCATTTACATACTTTGACAAAGCTAAATTAGATTGACGTGTTGCCAAACTACGCATATAAACACGAGAATTATTAATCGCATTCATTCGAATTCTATCACCTAATAGGGCTCCACCAGTTTTTCTTTTTGAAGGATCGACTGAAACAATTCCAACTGTTTTATTAGGAAAATCTATTAAAAATCTACGAACTAATTCATCTACCAAAGACGATTTTCCTGCACCACCAGTTCCTGTAATACCTAAAACTGGGGTTTTAGAATTTTTGTTTTTAACATGAATCTCTTCAAGTATTTTTTTTGCTACTTCTGGGAAATTTTCGGCTGACGAAATAATTCTAGCAATTTCAGTCGCATTTTTAGCTTTAAGTTTATTTACTTCAATGCCTAATTTATCGCCTATTGCAAAATCTGATTTTTCAACCAAATCATTAATCATCCCTTGCAATCCCATTTCACGTCCATCATCAGGAGAATAAATTCGTGAAATACCATAATCCATTAATTCTTTAATTTCTGAAGGCAGGATTACGCCGCCGCCGCCGCCAAATATTTTTATATGTTCAGCATTTCTTTCTTTCAATAAATCAAACATATATTTAAAATACTCGTTATGTCCACCTTGATAAGAGGTCAAACAAATAGCATTTACATCTTCTTGAATGGCAGTATTTACAACTTCATCTACACTTCTATCATGCCCTAAATGAATCACTTCAACACCGGTTGCCTGAATAATTCTGCGCATGATGTTTATAGAAGCATCATGACCGTCAAACAATGAAGCAGCAGTTACAATTCTAATTTTATGTTTTGGTTTATAAGGAGTAGTTTGTTCCATTAATAAAAATATCTTCTTTTTGACGTGCAATTTACGGAATATTCAAAAAAATACATGAATTATCTTAAATTATCTAAAATTATATCAATTAGAAATTCCAATAATAAATTAGTTAATTTTGAACATTAATTGATAATGTAAATCATGAATAAAGTCACCCTATTAATGTACTGTAAAGACAGACCAAACATTATTGCTTCGGTCACCAATTTTATTGCTAACAATCAAGGTAATATTGTTTATATAGACCAGCATGTTGATAGAGAACAAGATATATTCTTTATGCGTTTAGAGTGTGAATTTGATATTAACACCTTTTCAATTGAAGTCTTTAAAGAGTTGTTTAAAAATACATTAGTTGATCAGTTTAAAATAAAATGGCGCATGTATTCATCAAACAGAAAACCAAAAATGGCTTTGTTTGTATCAAAATACGACCATTGTTTATATGATATTTTAGGACGATACAATTCAGGAGAACTATTTTTAGAAATTCCTTTTATATTGAGTAACCATTTAGATTTAAAACCTATTGCCGAAAGTTTTAAAATTCCTTTTTATCATGTTCCAGTAACTAAGGAAACAAAAAAAGAAGCTGAACAAAAACAATTAGATTTATTGATATCTCATGAGATTGATTTTATAGTGCTTGCAAGATACATGCAAATAGTTTCTGATACACTAATTAATAAATACCCAAATAAAATCATAAACATACATCACTCTTTTTTACCGGCTTTTGTTGGCGCAAAACCTTATCACTCGGCTTATAAAAGAGGTGTGAAAATTATTGGAGCTACTAGTCATTATGTTACAGAAGAATTAGATGCTGGCCCTATTATTGAACAAAATGTTGCTCGTGTATCACATACACATTCTATAGAAGATTTAATAGCAAAAGGACGTGATTTAGAAAAAATTGTGTTAGCCAATGCCATTAAATTACATACAAATAGAAAGGTTTTGGTTTACAACAACAAAACCATTATTTTTTCTTAATATTGACTAGCTTAAATAAAACCTACTTTTTTAAATCATTAAAACCCATAGATATGATTCGTAAATTTTTATTTTTCATCTTAATCTTTAATTTAACCGCTTGTGCAGAACTGCAACAAGTAGTAAACCAATTACCTCAAGGCGGAGGCGTATTAAGTAATGCAGATATAGCTGCCGGACTACGCCAAGCTTTGAATTTTGGTATAGAAAAACAAGTAAGCAAACTAACACAAACAGACGGTTTTTTTAAAAATGAGTTAGTAAAAATATTATTACCAGATGAACTTAAAAAGGTTGACAAAGCTTTAAGAGATATAGGTTTAAGCAGTTTAGCCGATGATGGTTTAAAGGTTCTTAATAGAGCAGCAGAAGATGCCGTTAAAGAAGCTACTCCAATATTTGTCGATGCCGTTAAGGGCATTACGTTTACTGATGCAAAAAATATTTTAATCGGAAATGATGATGCAGCAACACAGTATTTAACAACCAAAACACAAACTGCTTTGTATGCTAAATTTAATCCCGTAATTAAAAACTCATTTAGCAAAGTAGGCGCTGATAAAATTTGGAGCAATTTAATTACTAAATACAATAATATTCCTTTTACAGCTGATGTAAATCCTGACTTAACAGATTATGTAACCAATGAAGCTTTAAAAGGTGTTTACACAATGATTGCCGTTGAAGAAAAAGATATTAGAACCAAGTTGTCTTCAAGAACTACAGACTTATTAAGGAAAGTTTTTGCTTTACAAGACTAAAACTCTTATAGGTTCGTATCTCTTTTTTAAATTATTTTAAAAAAAAAACGCATGTTTCTTTTCGTTTCTGAATAAAAAATGTATATTTAAATACTTGTTATTCAGTTATATATCATGGAAACAAACAATAACATAAAAAATCGCCAGAATAAACTTAATGAGCGCTACAAAGAACTTATTGAGCAAGCTTATAATTTCCGTCAAACTGATTCAGAACTTAGTGATTTTTCTGAATTTAGAGCTATGAAACTTTTAAATAGGCTTAATACATTAAGATATTTTTTCAGAAATCAGGCTAAACTTTAAGTTTAGAATTATTTATCAATTCTTTAACTTTTTTATTACATCCAAAATTTTCAAACTCACGTACTTTATATAAAAATAAGTTATGAGTCCACATTTTTGTAAAGTTGGCAAAATTAAGCCCAACTTAAATAAGCTAATTAGTTTGACTGAGTTTGAAAAAAGAATTTTAAACTTCGTAGAAGATATAAATAAGGTAGATTACCCAAAAAGCTTTAATGGAATAACTATTTAAGCATAATTGCTTTCATTTCCTGCTGAATCTCTTCAGCTTTTTTGGCAGCAACGAATGCGAAATTTTCTTTATTTGAAGCATAAATAATTCCTCTAGAGGAATTAATAAGCAGTCCTATATTATTATTTATACCATATTTACAAACATCTTGTAAGTTTCCTCCTTGTGCTCCAACTCCTGGTACTAACAAAAAGCTATTTGGTATTATTTGTCTTATTTCTTCTAAATACTCAGCCTTTGTAGCACCAACAACATACATTAAGTTTTCAGAATTTTTCCATGTTTTTGAAATTTCTAAAACCTGTTTATACAACTCTTTTCCTTCAACTGTTTTTGTTTGAAAGTCAAATGCTCCTTCGTTAGAAGTTAAAGCCAAAAGAATAGTGTGTTTACCCTGAAAAGCTAAAAAAGGTTCCACAGAATCTTTACCCATATAGGGTGCAACTGTAACACTATCAAACCCTAAATCATCAAAAAAAGCTTTGGCATACATACTACTGGTATTTCCAATATCACCACGTTTTGCATCAGCAATAGTAAAAATATCAGGATGCTTCTCATTCAAATATTCTATTGTCTTTTTTAAAGATTTCCAACCTTTTAAGCCGTAAGCTTCATAAAACGCCGTATTAGGTTTATATGCAACACAAAAATGATTTGTTGCATCAATAATGGCTTTATTGAATTCAAAAATAGGATCTTCTTCTTTTAATAAATGCTGAGGAATTTTATTTAAATCAACATCAAGTCCTATGCATAGAAAAGATTGCTTTTTTTTGATTTCTTGTATAAGTTTTTCAGTAGTCATAGTATAAAAAAGCCTCAATAAAGAGGCTCAAATTTTTAAATCACATCACTATTAGCTTTCAACTTTTCAGTATTTTCTGCTAATTGTAACTCGTCAATTATTCTTTGTATATCACCATTTACAATGTTTGATAAATCGTAAAGTGTTAATCCAATTCTGTGATCTGTAACGCGTCCTTGCGGATAATTATAGGTTCTGATTTTAGCACTTCTATCGCCAGATGTTACCATAGAACCACGCTTTGCAGCATCAGCCTCATTCTTTTTAGCTAGCTCAATTTCATATAATCTAGAACGTAAAACTCTAAAAGCCTTTTCCTTATTTTTATGTTGCGATTTTTGGTCTTGACATTGTGCAACCAATCCTGTTGGAATATGTGTTAAACGAACTGCGGAATACGTTGTATTTACCGATTGTCCTCCAGGTCCTGAAGAACAGAAAAAATCTATTCTAACATCTTTTGGATTGATTTCTACGTCAAATTCTTCAGCTTCTGGAAATACCATTACTGTGGCTGCACTTGTGTGAACGCGACCTTGAGTTTCAGTTTGAGGAACACGTTGCACACGATGTACACCGGCTTCAAATTTTAAAATTCCGTAAACATCCTCGCCATTGACTTCAAATTGAATTTCTTTAAAGCCTCCATTAGTTCCTTCACTAAAATCTACAACATCAACTTTCCATCCTTTACTCTCACAATATTTAGAGTACATTCTGAATAAATCTCCGGCAAAAATACTAGCTTCATCTCCACCTGTTCCTGCTCTTAATTCAACTACTGCATTTTTAGAATCTTCTGGATCTCTTGGTATTAAAAGAAATTTTATTTCATCTTCTAATTTAGGTATTCTAGCTTTGGCTTCTTCATATTGCATTTTTGCCATTTCTACCATTTCCGCATCACCACCTTCAGAAATAATAGATTCAGCTTCAGATAAATTATCTAAAAGTGTTTTATACTCATCACGTTTTTCAACAAGTACTTTTAAATCTTTATATTCTTTATTTAAAGCTATATAACGCTTTTGATCTGTCATTATATCTGGTTGAATGATTAAATCACTCACCTCATCAAAACGTTGCTTAATTATTTGTAATTTATCTAACATTTACTTTTTTACTTATACCGCAAAAATACGATAATTTATGAATTTTCAATATCTGATAAGTGAGTATTAAAACTATACCGAGATTATTGAAGAACCAAAGATTTTATAATTTTTATACAATATGGAATTATAATAAAAAAGGAAGCTAAATAGCTTCCTTTTTTAAACTCTAATACTTTATTATCCACATTTTGAGGAGCCGCAATCTTTACACGTTAGGCAGCCTTCTTGATAAATTAAATTATCAGATTTACAATTGTCGCACACATGTCCTTTAGCTTTTGTACCATCTTCCACATATCGTTTTAAAGCACGTACTACCCCATTTTTCCAAGTATTTATAGATTCGCTATCAAGTTGTAAGCTATTAATTAAATCAACAATTTTATCAATTGGCATGCCATGACGAAGCGTACTTGATATTAGTTTTGCATAGTTCCAAAATTCAGGATTAAACTTATGAGACAAGCCTTCTATAGTTGTTTTATAGCCTCTTTTGTTCTTGTATTGAAAGTCATAACGAGACGTACCGTCTTCATTCCTGTTCTTAATAATCAATCCATCATTAACCCAACGCGGTATTAAAATACCATCTTCATCATCTGCCAATCCAGTAAATATTTCATATGGCTTGTCGTTAATTAATCCTATAAAAGCAATCCATTTTTCTTTGCTGTTTTGAAACCGTACTACGTCTGATTCTAATACTTGAGGTCTCTTTTTTGGAAACGCAGTTAGCAAGTCCTGAGGTTTATCTTCTTTCTTTTCATCATTTGAGATTAATACACCCGAACGTGAACCATCTCTATAAACGGTAACACCTTTACATCCTTCCTCCCAAGCCTTCAAATAAAGCTCTCCAACTAACTCTTCAGTAGCATCATTTGGTAAATTAATGGTAACACTTATGGAATGATCTACCCATTTTTGAATAGCTCCTTGCATTTGAACTTTACTTAACCAATCCACATCATTTGAAGTTGCTTTATAATAAGGTGATTTTTTGATTAAATCATCCAACTCACTTTGAGATAAGTTTTTTGAGATTTCGATACCATTTACTTCCATCCATTGTTTGAATCTATGATGAAACACTACATATTCTTCCCACGAATCTCCTACCTCATCAACAAAATCAATTCTAACATTTTTATCATTTGGGTTTACTTTTCGCCTTCTTTTGTAAACAGGCATGAATACAGGTTCAATTCCAGAAGTTGTTTGGGTCATTAAACTTGTTGTTCCTGTTGGTGCAATAGTTAACAATGCTATATTACGTCTTCCATATTCTAACATCTCATAATACAATTTACTATCAGCCTCTTTTAACCTATTTATAAATGGGTTGTCCTTTTCTCTATTAGCATCAAAAATTGAAAAGGCTCCACGCTCTTTTGCTAAGTAAACAGAAGCTCTGTAGACCTCAATAGCAATTGTTTTATGTACCTCTATTGAAAATTTATTTCCTTTTTTGCTTCCATATCTAATACCTAAGGCAGCTAACATATCTCCTTCTGCTGTGATTCCAACTCCAGTTCTTCTTCCCTCTTCCGCTTTTCTTTTAATATTAATCCATAAGTTGCGTTCAATAGTTTTTACGTCCTCAACTTCTGGGTCTTCATCAATCTTTCGAAGTATATTATCAATTTTCTCGAGTTCTAAATCAATAATATCATCCATAATTCTCTGAGCCAGAGCTACATGTTTTTTAAATAAATCGAAATCAAATTTAGCCTGTTCCGTAAAAGGATTTTCAACATAAGAAAACAAGTTTATTGCCAACAATCGACAAGAGTCATAAGGGCACAAAGGTATTTCGCCACAAGGATTGGTAGATACCGTTTTATATCCTAAATCTGCATAACAATCTGGCACAGACTCATTAATTATAGTATCCCAAAACAGAATCCCAGGTTCTGCAGATTTCCAAGCATTATACACTATTTTATTCCATAATGCAGAAGCATCTATTTCTTTTGAAACTTTAGGTTGACTACTAAAAACCGGGTATTTTTGAATATAATTGGTACCATTTTTTACAGCTTTCATAAAACTGTCATCAATTTTAACTGAAACATTAGCACCAGTAACTTTACCTTGTTCCAACTTTGCATCGATAAAATCTTCTGAATCTGGATGGTTAATAGAAACGGACAACATAAGAGCTCCTCGTCGTCCATCTTGCGCTACTTCTCTTGTAGAATTTGAATATCGCTCCATAAAAGGAACAATTCCTGTAGAAGTTAATGCTGAATTTTTAACCTCTGACCCTTTAGGACGAATGTGTGACAAATCGTGACCAACACCACCTCGACGTTTCATTAACTGTACTTGTTCTTGGTCAATCTTCATAATGCCTCCATATGAATCTGATTCACCAGAATTACCAATAACAAAACAATTTGAAAGGGATGCTATTTGATATGGATTACCAATCCCTGCCATTGGACTTCCTTGAGGTACTATATATTTGAAATCCTTAATTAAATCAAAAATAGCATCTTCTGTTAAAGGATTAGCATAGTTTAGTTCAACCCTTGCCAATTCTTTAGCAATTCTACGATGCATAT
Source organism: Flavobacteriaceae bacterium UBA6231 (assembly GCA_002441545.1). Taxonomy (GTDB): domain Bacteria; phylum Bacteroidota; class Bacteroidia; order Flavobacteriales; family Flavobacteriaceae; genus Yeosuana. The sequence continues at coordinate 7,655 of DJWL01000191.1, forward strand.
CGTTTGGTGTAGCTTCATAAATATTTCCTTCAGAATCTTTTAAGGCATATTTATTTAACCAAACCCTAGCAGCTAGATCATCATTTTTAAAGTATTTTAATGCGGCATTAAAAGCCTCTTCTTGAGAATACGTTTTTAGTGTTTGATTGGAGACATCTAAGCTCATTTTTATTTTGTTTTTAGGATTAATTAGTAAACCATAAATTAACAAAATAAAATAAACTTAAACTATGACAAAAATCACAAAGTTTACACGCTTTTTGTGTTATATCATTGATTTTTAGTGCTTTAAAAATTTATCAACACTAAAAAGTTAACAAGTTTTTAAAATAAAAATATTTTTAGCTTAAAAATCTACTGCAAATCCAATTCCTAAAAATTGCTTCCATTGTGTTTTAGCTCCAGCTTCATCAAACTCTCCTTCAATTTCTGACGGTTTTGTTGTTTTTACATCATCATCATACCGAATATGAGATCCTAAAGTAGCCTTCACAAAACTGTTTACTTTAAAATCAAAGTTGATTTGCCAGTCAACATCTACATTTCCAAAGCTATTAATATAATCGGTATATAAGCTAACATTATGCTTAAGAGTGATATTTTGAATCAATTCCTTTTCATAACTATTGGTTACTAACACCCCAACTTCCTTATGGATTCGTTTACCTTCAATAACAACATTTCCTTCTGTATCTAAAACTGCTGGTGTAACACCAAAAGCACCTGAATTAGCAAGTTCTTGATCTAATACAAAAGTTGTTTTTAGTGTTAACGGTGAAATATATAAAGACATATCTTCTTTTCTCTTAACATATTCCATGCCACCACCAAAAAACAAATAACCAGGAGCCATAAGCCTTGAAATTGGGTTATCTGTGTCTGGATATTTATAACCATTAGTGAATTGAGTTTTAAAATTAAGTCTTGCAGAATAAAACCAATTTGACAAACTGTCTGGTTGATACCCTAAATTTGAGTTTATTTCTACAATATCTTCCGTTTTTCTTAACTCTCTGTCTTGCTGTTTATTAATTCCATATCTAGAAGCAAGGCTATTTTTCCAAGTATAGTATTTATCTGAATAGTCCACATTAGATTCAAAATTAAATAAAGCCGAAACCGAATTACTACCTCCCGAATTCCAGTTAACAAAAGTAACTTCACTAAGATCTACACCTAGTTTATTATTACTTTTCCATTCAGGATGAATTTCTATTATTTCACCTTTTTTATCTTTCATAAAAATGGAAGTAGGCTGCGCTATCAAATTTTGAATCAACAAACAGAAGGGAATAAATAAAATTTTTTTCATGGATGGTTACGCTAAATTAAAGTTCGGATTGTATCAAAAAGCATTCCGTTTTTAACATTAGAAATTATAAATTTAGTACTTAAACTCGCCAAATTTACTTTTTATTGTGAGTTCTGTTTTATTTGAAGCTTCAACTCTTCCAACAATTTGAGCATCAACATTAAAGGTTTTTGAGGTTTCAATAATATCATTTGCTATTTCTGGTGTTACATACAATTCCATTCTATGACCACAATTAAAAACCTGATACATTTCTTTCCAATCTGTTTTTGATTGCTCTTGAATGAGTTTAAACAATGGTGGAACTGGAAACATGTTATCTTTTATGAGATGCAAATTCTTTACAAAGTGCAATATTTTGGTTTGGGCACCACCAGAAC
>DJWL01000119.1 GCA_002441545.1 Flavobacteriaceae bacterium UBA6231
GGCAATATTTAATATTCTTTGATAAAGCATGAGCTTCGACTCCATGCTTATCTTTTTTATCATATACAACATCAATAACAAGATCTTTCCAAATCACTTTTCCATTTTTAAAATAAACACAAACATTTTGTTTACCACAAATGCTTTTCAATCCTTTTTTCATAGATTTAAAACGTGGTTTACCACGCTTTTTAAATCTATAATCATTGAATGCTTCAAAAGCTCTTGATGTTATTACTTGGACAGTAACACTATCCAAATGGTCTTTCATATAACTTAAGGCTTTTGCTTCTTTAGTGTAGGTGTGAAGATGGCTTTCTTTTAAAAGATATTTTTCATCTAACTCTCTAAATATATCATTGGCTTGTTTTTTTGTGTCAATAGATTTGTTAAGAGCAATAGCCTCTGCATATTTCGGATCGTTCATTAATTTATTATGTCTTTTAAAGCACTCTGCTAGAGTCATGTTATATAGATCGCGCAAGCAGCGGAATTTTATGCCAAGTTTTTTATCTATATATTTGTTAGTTTTTAAAGGGAATTCACAAACGAAAGAGGGAGTGGAATCTCTCTTTTGTCTAGTTCCTTTGCGATCTGTAGATATGTCAGACATAAAATACCCTTAAATATTTGATAATTATAATGAAAATTATAAAAAAGTCAAGAGAAATAAAAATTCATCCCCATAGCTAAAGCAAGGGGCTTTCTTTTTATTAAGATTTTTGGTAAATCTGCAAAATAAGATGGCATAAGGTCTGTTGAATGATTAAAGACATCTTTTTTATGGAATGAATTATTGTTGATAGAAAAATAATGATTTGAATTTTCAATAACAACTTCAATATGTGTATTTTCTTCAAAATGTCTTGCTATAAAATAGTAATTATTATTAATTATATTAATTTCAAAATAAGAAATAGAAAATAAATCATTCTTAGGAAGTCCTAAGTAATAGACAAAAAAATCTTTTAAATTAGAAGAATGATTTTTTGGTATGACCTCTAATAAATCTTCTGTGTATTGAATAGTCTGCTCTCTTGAAACATTCCCTACATTAGTAGATACTAATAGTTCTCTTTGATAACCATATAATAAACTTGAAATGTTAAATTTAATTTTTAAGTCTTTGCCTTTATTATTGTCAAAATTATAGGCAAAAGGAATTGGAATATCACGAATCAAAAAAAATCCAGAAGCTGACTTTAAAACACCATCATCGAATTTCATTTCTTTGTATAATGCCCTAAATTCGCAATTAAAATATGAAATAGCAAACGAGTCGATTATATCAACTCGTTTTTCTTCTAGTCTAGTAAAATCAAAATAATTATTAGTCATTTGCTTTCAAAGGAAAGTAAGTTTTCATAAAGTTTTCAATATCAACAAGCGTAGCATTAGGGTCAGTTTCGATTCTTAATACTTCATCCAATGCTTTACCTTCATAATCCTTTAATGAAAATGAATACCTATTCTGATTTGCATTATTAATTATGTATTTATTCATATTAGAAATTGTAGGATCAAAATATTTTTCAAGATAATTTCTGATTTCATTAGCAATATGTTCTACACCATTAAAATTAATGTTAAAGTTTGTGAATTTATCTGAAATATACATAGATTCATCAGTAATAGTCCAAAATGGTTCTTTACCATAAATAGGGTCTCTAAAAAGGTAGTATTTATTCTCTTTCCGAATACTTGATAAAGCATCTTTATATGTTTTTACAAACAGTTTCTTATAAGCAACTGGATCTTCTTCATACAGATCAGGAATATAATCACCGCTCATCGTATATTCTTCAAACATATCACAATAAAGATTAAGTTCGTCATTTTTTTTCAATATATAGCCCAAATAACTATAAACTTCATAATTTTGAATAAGTTTAAGCTTTTTATAGGATAATTCAACCCAAATATCAAGGAATTGAAAATCAGGAATATGGATCTTCATAAAATTAATTAAATCATTTCCACCAATTACAATCTCAAAAGGAAGATTGCTATCTAATTTGAAAGAAAAATTACTAATATAAGTAGAGCAACCTTCTTCATAATAGCTATGATTTATTCTCATTTTATTAATCTCCTGAAAGTGTGTTATTATATCATAAAAAAAATATAATAACAATAAAAAAGCTCTCCGAAGAGAGCTTATGATTTAGACCTTGATGATTGGAATGTCTTTACCAGCCTGCCTAACTGGCTTAGCAGTTGGCTTCTTTTTGAACTTAGGTTTCTGATTGCTTGTTTTTTTAGAATTTTCAAGCAAATCAAGCTTTCCAAAGTCTGAGCGATCTTGTGTTTCAATAACCCGAACAATATCTTTCAGTTTCCAAGAATTTAAACCAGCAACGTGACCGCCACCAGTGTAGAAGCGGAAAGCACGAGACAACATCCATCCCTCTTTGAACATAGAGCGGATTTTGTTAATAAACTCAATTTGCTTCCCTTTTACTTGGTTATCAAAAAGAACTTTAGGGAGTGATGAGTTTTCGTTTTCTTTTACTGCCCACAAAAGTTTATCCAAGGTGGCAACCTGAGTAGCAGAAGTAAGATAGTTTTCATCAATCATCTTGCGACGGACAGATTTAACTGCATCGCTAAGAGATGCATCAGCAGTAGCAATCAAGTTTGCTTTTTCAGCAGCGGATAGGGTTTTCTGTACGTCTTTCATATAATATCTCCTTAAAGATTATTTGTCTTTGAAGGGATATTATAGCAAAAAGAAAAAACGTTAGCAAGCAGATTATTTGAATAATTATCCAATATTATTTAAAGCTCTAATCAAATAGAGCTTTTGATTTTAAATTAAATTAGCTTTCAATTAATGACGTTATATCACTAAGAACATCTCCAGCTAAAACTTCAGCTACTTGAGAAGACAATCTAACCATTTGTGACCTAGATTCTGGAAGCATATTCCTGAATAAAGCTTGACAAACAGCGTCAATAAATTCGAATAAACTACAAGGTGTTTGAACATCCAGTGGCGGATTATATTTAACAGGGATACCATTTTCAAAATCTACTGGATATGCTTTATAGTTTAACTTGAAAGGACAATTAATAAGTTCCGAAAGATGAAATCCAGTTATTTTGTAATCTTTCTTGGCTTCTGATTTAACAACTATATTAAATTTACGAGCATACTCGATTGGAGGATGGCTAATTAAAAACGAATTAAAAATAAGAGTGTTATTAGAAGGTTGTAGATCCATAATCTCTTCAGAAAAAGAATTAAAAGCTTCCAAATATTCAGAAGAGTAAGGGTTAATCTTTGCTAGAGTTGGATAATGACTTAACATCATAAAAAAACTACGAAGCGTAAATTCAGAATCTAGTTTAACGTCCTGTGGTAACATAGTAAGGATATGAGAATCCCCTATAGCATTTTCTTTAAAAACAATAAAACCATTTTTACTTATTTCAATCATTTTAATTACCACCCTTCATTTTATTTAGAATATCTGCTGCAATATCATTGGCCTGCTCTTTCAGATAGATTTCATCTTCTATAAAGCTTGCTTCAAGTTCATGAATGATTTTATTTCTTTCAACAGGAACTCCATGCATAGAAACATTTTCAAGAACTATTTTAATGAAATCAATTAAAGAAAGATGAATAGTAGGATCGAAATCCAGATAAGAGCACTTAACAGAAATGTTACCATCTTCGTCGTCATCTTCATCTTCATCTGCTGGACTCAGCACAGCAGCTAGAACGTTCATTCCAATTCCAAAATGGACATAATCTCTCATATGCATAATACTTACATCATCATCAGTTATCCCTGCTGGATCTACAGTGAAATAGACTTCCATACGGTAATCAATATGCAATTCCTCAGTAAAAACACTAACCATTGGTGTTATGACAGCTATCTTTGCTTCGTGCATATCATCTTTATCATAATTAAGTGATTTGAATTCTTCGAGATATGGAGATGCTTGACTAAATAAACTTAGGAAGAATGGGTATTTTTCAAGCATATTAAAAAACGAAACGAAAGAATACTCTGTATCTAGAATAAAACTATTAAAAAGCATATTCTTAATGTCATCGTTATTCATTAAAACTACTTTATCATCGGTATCTATATAATTAATAGAACCATCTTTATTTAACGTCAACATATTAATTATCCTTTTTTGGTGGGTTCAATAAATCATTAATTTGATTCATAACTTTTGAAGCATTTGCTTTAATTTCTTCTTCTGAAACTTCTGGTTCAGGAGGTGCCGGTATTACACCTTGTTTTGCTAATTCTTTTTGAATTTCATGTAATTGTTTTCTTGCTGCGTCTATATCAATATCATCTACAATGGTTGATTGCACTAAGTTATCACTAAAAACCATTAGAAAATCAAAGAAGGTAAAATTAGAGATAAGGAAAGGGAATCCGCCACTAAATGATTGTTCTGGAACATCTACATTTAAGTTTAACTTGTTAGCAATAAAAATCTCAGCATTAATAATATTTCGAAGAGAAAGAATTTGTACTGGAAAATTAAAATACGCATTAGGTGTAAATTTAGCAAGGCCAGCAACACTAAAGAATGCTTTAGATGTATCCTCTCTAACATCAATTGAAATAGACATTATAATTTTACTAATATCTTTCTTTATAAAACCATCGTATGCACTATCTAAAAAGATAACTTGTTGGAAATCAGGACAGATATTAAGAAGTGATGGATAGTTTTTATATATTTTTATAAAGTCTTTAGTTGTGAATCCTAATTCTAAGTTATAGATAGGTTCTCTAAGAAAAGATAATACTTCTTTATCCTCTATATCATAAGTTTCTCGCTGTTCTGGATCTGTGTATTGTAATATGCCATCTCTTTTGATTATAACCATCATTTGCTCCAAAATTTTTAAGATTATATACGATAAAAAATAAAATTTCAATAATTTTATTTATTTGTTTCAATATTTTTAATTAAATAAGCTAATTAAACAATATATATATTATAGTTCAAATGCGTTGCATTTCAGCAATTGCAATATATTCGTCTTTATTCGCATTAAAAAGTTCAATTATTTGCTCATGAGATGGACTATTAATAATGTCTACAAAATCCTTAAAAACAGACTGACAAAAAGTTAGCTCAATAAGAGAAAGAGAACCACTAAGACCAGAAATGTTTAAGTTTTTAAACATATCAACTTGGTAAATATAAACATTATGTTCTGGAATGTCATAAGTTAAAGCATTAGTTAAATCAGAATAACATATTAACACATCAATCAACTCACAATTATCATTAACATTTATTTGTATTGAAAAATCAAATTCATTAGTAAATTGAGACGCAAATTTAATAAAATGATCAATAGATTCAAACAAGTTTTCTCCATTTGGAAGAACTTGAATTTTTTGAAGGAATACGTTTTCTTTATAACTTAAATTATTTTCTTGGATCTGAGAATAACTAAAATCTGTAACTGTTATCTTATGGTATATACGGTTAAAATAAAAATTATTTTTATCAACATTTGCTGAAGATAGCAAACAAACAACATGGCGTTTGGGAGAGTTAAAATCATCAAGAAATAAAGTTTTAAAATTACTATATATATGGAAAGAATCATCCATATCAAATAATAAATCCATCTTTTTGTTTTGTTCACGATCATATTGAAAGGCTAACTTACCTATAATTAAATCCATTTTACTATTCAAAATAGAAACATGTTCTTTAAATTTTTGGCTTGTTTTTGAATAATCATTCATAATTTTGGTTCCTTAAAAAACAGATATATCAAACAGCATTAATTTCAGCAAGAGCTATATAACTTTCTTTATGTGTAGAAAAATTTTGAAGCATGTCATCTGCTTCAGGATTTCCCATAATGTCTATGAAGTCTTCAAAAATTTCAGAACATAAATCTAACTCAATTAAATTAAACATATTTTCGATGTTATCCATATTATAAGCATTCCATAAATATGAATCATATAGAATTGACGACCACTGTTTAGATGAATTTTGAGTGATATTAAAATCTTGAAAGAAACGAATATTAATGGACTTTATTTCAAGATTATCGTTAACAATTACATCAATAGTAAAATCTATTTCATTAAAAAATTTCTTAGAAAAAGACAAGAAATGTTCCAAATAAATAAAGAAGTCTGAACCATTGGTCAAAGATCGAATGAATTTAAAAAAATTATTGTTTTTGTATTCATTATATTGATTGGAATTATACATTTTAGTACTAGAAAATCTATAACTGTTGATTAAAATATCTTGAGATTTAGGATAAAAATTTCCCGAAGTAGAAGCTAAAAATGAGTCATCATCAATTTCTAAAACTGTTGTTCCTGTCGAAATCCTTGTATGATCAGGACACTTGATAAAACGAGAAGCATCGGCAAATTTACGATTTGAATTTATTGTGTGAGTTAATGATAGATTATCTATCACACTCAGGAGTTTAGATTCTAAAAAAGAAATACTTTCTTTAAATTCTGGTGTTGTTCTGTAATCAATCATAGATTTGTCCTTTTTGAAGTAAAATTTAACAAACACAATACATTTTTGCAAGCATTATATAATCATCTTTATTATCTGAAAACTTTTTTATCAACTCATCTGCATTGGGGTTATCCATAATTTCTGAAAAATTTTCAAAATAACTAAAACAGAAACTTAATTCTATGAAATTTAAAATATCATCTATTGTACTGACATTATGAACTACCCCGCCCTAAAGGAC
>DJWL01000116.1:0-7004 GCA_002441545.1 Flavobacteriaceae bacterium UBA6231
GCTTTCGTTTAATAACTTAGTTGCATGAACAACTCTGTACTCATTAACCAATTCAGTAAATGTTTTTCCTGTTGCTTTTTTAAAAAATCTACAAAAAGCAGGAACTGTCATACTTACTTCATCAGCAATTTCATCTAAACTAATGTGGTTTTGAAAGTTGTTGTTAACAAACTTAAATATAATATCAATTTTAGAGCTGTCCTGTGGTTTTGTTTCAAATGCAAATCCATCAGCATTTAACAACGTATAGTCTTCAGACTCTGCTAAATCATTTAAAACTTCAAGAAGTTTTAAAATTCTTTCAAATCCTTCAAGTTCAGGTAAGCTTTCAATTTTTGGGCCAACAATCTTTTTGGCTTCTGGTCTATAAAGAATTCCTTTTTTTGCTCTTTCAAATAACGAGACTATTCTGCTCATTTCTGGAGCATTAAAAAAACCTTCTCCTAAAAAATCTGGTTTAAACTGTACAACAGTTTCTGTACCATTAGCGGTAAGCCTATCTGTAAATCCATTGTGTGGGAGATTTGATCCCAACAATATAAGCTGACTGTTATTAAAATATGATAGATGATTTCCAATATGTCTTTTTCCTTTGCCTTTGTTTACATAAACCAGTTCAATCTCTGGGTGAAAATGCCAAAAGGCGCAATTGTTTTCCCTCTTTTCTGTATGTTGTTTTACTAATAAAGAACTACCAAAGCTAGGGCTAACTTTTTCAAATGTAGGTTTCTTGTTAAGCATAATTAATTTTTTTACAAAGATATAACATAAATTTCTGAAATATTGTGTTCTATTAACTAAAATATATGTTATTTTAACTTAACATTTTGTTAACTATTGTTTAACAGTTAATATAACACACAAATTGAGCAAGATGGTTGTTTTTTCACACATAAATATACCATAATTTTGCTTTGTTGAACGTTAAAAACCAAGTCATGAAAAAAGTAATTAACAAGAGTGTAATAATGGTAGCTATGTGTACTGCCTTATTAAGTAACGCCAATGGAGGTTCTTCTTTTATTCCTAAAAAAGAAAAAGAGATTGCAAAAACGATTGTTACCTTTAATGATGTAAGAGAAGGTCAAAGCTTAATAATAAAAGATATAAACGGATTTATACTATATAAAGAATTCATAAAACAATCCGGTTTATATTCAAAAGCTTTTGATTTGACCGAGCTTCCAGATGGAGATTATGTATTTGAATTAGAAAAAGATATGGAAATCAAAACCATTCCTTTTAAAGTCTCATCAAATAAAGTGAATTTTCTTAAAGAAAAAGAAACAACCATTTACAAACCATATGTGCTGAAGAAGAATAATTACATTTACATTAATAAATTAGCATTAAATGGTGAGCCTTTAGAAATTAAAATATATTACAAAGAATCATCTGAGTTAATTTATTCAGAAAAAATTAAAGACACAAAAAGTATTCAAAAAGCATATAAACTATCGTCAAATTATAAAGGAGATTATACAATAGTTTTAAACTCAAATGGAAGAGAATATTATGAATATATCACACTATAAATAATATTATAGCTTAAAAATTTAGTTTAGTTTAGTTTGTTAAAAGGTGAGTATTAATGTTTTTAATCTCACCTTTTTAATTTAATATCAGTATTTTAAAAACATTAAAATATATGTTATTTTTCAAAAAATATTTTGTTAAATTTTTTAACAATGTTAAAATAGCATAGAAATCCGTCAATATTGATGTTTTAAATAAAAGTCAATGCTATTACTTTTACATAGAATTTTTTAGTTGATAAAAAACGCATCAAATATAAATGATGTATTAATTAGTTTAGTTTGTTAGAAAAAGTGAGTAGCCCATACTCACTTTTTTTTTATAATAAATCTAGAGTCTATTTTCCTGGAAAATCTGCTTTTCTTTTTTGTAAAAAAGCTGTAGTGCCTTCAACAAAATCTTCAGTTCCAAAACAGTTTCCAAATTCTTCAATTTCAACTTCAAAACCATTAACACCATCAATAAAATTAGCATTAATAGACCTAATAGCTGCAGCAATTGCTACAGATGAATTTCGAGATATTCTTTGCGCTAACTTTTCACAAAAAGGTAATAGCTCTTCTTGAGGTGTAATATGATTTACCAAACCATAGGACAAGGCTTGTTTAGCATCAATCATACCTGCTGTCATAATCATTTCCATGGCTCGCCCTTTACCTACCAAATTTGGCAACCTTTGTGTGCCTCCATAACCAGGAATAAGACCAAGAGATACCTCTGGCAAACCCATTTTGGCATTATCACTTGCAACCCTAAAGTGGCATGCCATGGCTAATTCTAAACCACCGCCAAGAGCAAAACCATTAACAGCTGCAATAACTGGTGTGGACAAATTTTCAATAAAATCAAAAAGCAATTTTTGCCCTTTTGCTGCTAATTTTTTGCCTTCGCTAACATTAAAATTTGTAAATTCACTAATATCGGCTCCTGCAACAAATGCTTTTTCGCCGCTTCCTATTACAATAATAACCTTAATATCTGAATCTTTATCAGCTTCTTTAAATGCTTGATGCAATTCTTTAATAGTTGCTCTATTTAAAGCGTTTAATTTAGTTGGACGGTTTATGGTAATGACTGATAAGCCATTATTATTGGATACTAAGATATTTTCATAATGAATCATGATTACTAAATTTTAAGTTTTAAAAAAAGTTATTCTCTTGGAATTATGACTTTAAATGTTGTTCCCTTATCTGGTTCAGAAACAAAAGAAATGGTTCCTTTTTGCATTTCTACAATATTTTTCACCATGGCTAAACCTAGTCCCATTCCACTTGTTTTAGTTGTAAATTTAGGCTCAAACACTTTAAATTTATTTTCTTCAGAAACGCCAGATCCATTGTCTGATACAGTAATTACAACATCATTATTTAATGTTTTTACGTTAACTATAATTTTAGGATCTCTATCCTCTGGAATTGCCTGAATGCCATTCTTAACCAAATTGGTAACTACACGTATAAGCTGAGTCCTGTCAAATTTTGCTATAATTTCTTCAGAATCAGATGAAAATATAATATAATCTTCATTAAAAATCTCTAAAGCAAGTTTTACAACCTTAACAACATTTAAAGTTTCATTTTGTTGGGCAGGCATTTTGGCAAAGTTTGAGAAAGCTGATGCTATTGAACTCATAGTATCAATTTGCTGAATCAAAGTTTTACTATATTCATCAACTTTCTTGTGAATATTTTCATCGGTTGGATCAAATTTTCGTTGAAAATTTTGAACCGTTAAACGCATTGGTGTTAGTGGATTTTTAATTTCGTGAGCTACTTGTTTTGCCATTTCACGCCATGCCTGTTCACGCTCAGAAGTTGCCAATTTTACAGCGCTATCTCTTAATTCATCAATCATACTATTATAAGAATTAACCAAAATTGAAATTTCTTCACTAGTATCTCCTATTTCAATACGCTGATTACTCTTTTCCAAGCGGGTAGCGATAATTTTATCGCTTATGGTTTTTAGTGACTTTGTAATATATTTTGATAAAATAAAAGCAATAACAACTGCCATAAGTAGCACAAACGAATAGGCATATAATAAACGAAGTAAAAACTCATTCAACTCTTTAGAAAGAAACTCATCATTCTCTAAATAAGGTAAATTTAATATGGCTAGTGGTTTAGATTTTTTATCTGTTATGTATGAATATGAAGATTGAAAAGTTTCTCCATTTACAACACTTTTCTCAATATACTTATGCTCACCTTGATTTGAAACTTTATTTGATAATTCGTTTAAAATTTCTGGTCTTATACAAACCTGAATGGTGTCTAAAGTAAGAGTGGCTCTCGATGTTTTTAAAAGTGTTCCGTCAAGGTCGTATAAATTTAACTGAAGTGAATGAACTTCAGCTATTTCATAAATTTCATCTTTAAATATTAATGGAATTTTTTCTGTTGTAACAGGATAGGATGTTTCTCTTAAAACAAAATTAATATGACTTAGGATGGCTTTTTCTTTGCGTTCTAGTCTTTGTATATGATAATCTTTGGTTTCTTCCTTGTATTGATAAATTGCTACAGATGCTATTAGTACAGATGCCAATAGAACCAATAGTATCATTCCTATAAAAATACGTGTTCGTAAAGACAATCGTTTTAAATTCATGCACTGATATTTTGAATCAAAAACATTTAATGATTCAATGTTTTTAAGATTAATAAATATAGCAATAATTGAACCAATCCTATTTCTTAGGCTTCAGGATTTTTTGTTCTAATATTCTTATAAACTTTAAACCCTAACATAATGAGTATTCCCAACACAACTAAACCAACAATTCCATAAATCCAATTAATAGCATTTTTTAGAATTACCAAAAAAACTACAGCAAAAAGTATGAAAGTCGCTCCTTCATTCCAGATACGCATAAAACTGGATGTTTTTTTAATGTCATCATTCTGTAACTGTTTAAAATATTGATGTGTTTTAAGATGGTATATTATAAGAAGAATTACAAACCCCAATTTAACATGCATCCAGGGTTGTTGCAACCAATAAGGTTGTAAAATAAGTAACCAAACAGCAAAAATAGTAGCAAGAATTGCAGAAGGCCATGTAATAATAAACCATAAGCGTTTTGCCATTAACTTAAGCTGCTTTCCTAAAATTTCTTTCTCAGGAGATGGTTTATGAAAAGATTCTATTTGATACACAAATAATCTTGGAATATAAAATAATCCTGCAAACCAAGTGATAACAAAAATAAGATGAAACGATTTTATATAGTTGTAAAATTCCATTTTAAAAGCTCTTTTAATGGCATAAAAATAATAATTATTGAATTAAGTCTTTTCTAATTTCCTTGTTTAAGAAGTAAGCAGTGACAATAGTAGAAAGCACATCTGAAATAGGAAAAGACATCCAAACTCCTATCTCACCATAAAACTTAGGTAAAATTAAAATTAATGGAATAAAAAACAGCCCTTGCCTTAACAATGTTAAAAGTAAAGCAGGTGTAGCTTTACCAATAGCTTGAAAATACGCAGCGCCAATAAGCTGAATAGCAATTATTGGAGTAGCTGCAAATACCCAACGCATATCGCTAGGTGTTTGGTTAATAACATCTATATCTGAAGTAAACATTCTTGTAATCTCTTCAGGAAAAACCATTAATAAAATAAAAACTAAAGTAGCCATAATCATTGCATACTTTATAGCAGTATTAATAGTTTCTCTTACTCTTGTGTAATTTTGAGCTCCATAATTAAACCCAGCTATTGGTAAAAATCCTTGTGTTAGACCTAAAACAGGAAACATGGCAAACATGAGCATTCTTCCAACTATAGCGTATGATGTTACTGATGTTTCTCCTCCCAAATCATACAAAATGTTATTCATAAACAGGTATGTAATACTCACCACAGCTTGTCTGGCTAACGTAACAAAACCAAGAGAACCAATTTCAGATACTAATTTTAGATTTAACCCAAAATGGGATAAGTTTATCTTTAATTCTGAATGCTTTGATAAGAAAAACCAAAAAATAAAAATAAAACAAAAAACATACGAAATAGACGTAGCCCAAGCAGCTCCTTCCATTCCTAAGTCTAATAAATTTATGAAAATATAATCTAAAACTAAATTGCCTATTGATGGAATCATCATAGCGTACATAGCAAATTTTGGTTTGCCTTCTGCTCTAATAACAGTGTTTCCCATCATGCAAAGTGCTAAAAACGGCACGCCATAAAGTACTATGGTATAATAAATTTTAGCTGGTGCAAATATGTCACCTTTCCCTCCAAAGGAAACTATAATATTGTCTACAAATAATAAACCTAAAACCACCATGGTTATGGTAAGCAATAACGTAAGTGATATTTGATTACCGAGTGTTTTTAAAGCTTTTTCTTTGTTTGATGCGCCAAGTGCCCTTGAAATTATTGAAGAACCACCAATACCGATTGACATCCCCAAAGCAGCAATAAAAAAGGAAACAGGAAGTACAACATTAATAGCTGCAATAGCAATTGATCCAATCCAATTTCCAACAAAAATGGTATCTACTAAAATATTAAGTGACATCACTAATATTCCAATAGATGCTGGAACTGCTTGCTTAATAAGTAATTTATTAATTGGTTGTAACCCTAAATCTTTGGAAGATATTTTTGCCATATTTTTATGGCTTAAGCCCAGTTTTTAATCCATTTTGCTAATAAGTTAACCCAAGAATCATCATCGTTTAAACAGGGAATGGTTGTAAATTCATTACCTCCCATTTCATGAAATATTTCTTGCCCTTCCATAGCAATTTCTTCTAAAGTTTCTAAACAATCACTAACAAATGCTGGCGTTACAATTGCCATATTTTTTATGCCTTGTTTTCCTAATCGTTCTATGGTTCTGTCTGTGTAAGGTTGTAACCATGGGTCGAAACCTAAACGTGATTGAAAAGATGTTGAAAAAGTTCCTTCTTTAAGGTTTAATTTTTCTCCTACCATTCTAGTCACTTCAAAACACTGATGCCTGTAACAAAATTCGTGAGCTTTTGAAGGTGTAACACAACAACTACCATCTATTTTACAATGTGATTTTGTTACATCCCTTTTTCGAATATGTCTTTCTGGAACGCCATGATATGAAAACAATAAATGCTCAAAGTTTTTCCCTTCTAAATGAGCTTTTATTGAATTTGAAAGCACTTCAATGTATTCTGAATCATTATAAAAAGCTGGTAAAGACTCTATTTTTAAATCTGGAAAATACTCCTTTTGAATTTCATCAGCTAAAACATTAATCGTCTCTGTGGTAGCCATTGCAAATTGTGGATACAACGGAATCATGAGTATGTGTTCTACTCCTTTATCAACCAAATTCTGGAGCCCTTTATGTATTGACATACTACCATAACGCATGGCCAAACCAACTGGAATTTCAACTTGTTTTTGAACTTTATCTTGTAATCTTTCAGATAAAACAATAAGAGGCGACCCTTCTTCCCACCAAATTTTTTT
>DJWL01000116.1:7035-26955 GCA_002441545.1 Flavobacteriaceae bacterium UBA6231
TCTTTGGTTTCCGTACTGTCTGGAGAACCAAGATTTACTAAAAGAATTCCTTTTTTCATTATAATTTTTTTTGCTAAGGTAAGGAGTAATTTATTTAAAGGTTTTAAATATTTTTAGAGAATTGAGCCAAGTTATTGAATTAAAAATCAATTCCTATTTTTCTTTTATTCGTTGAGAATGTAAATTTGAATTTTCCTGGTTATACTCACAATCCTGAAAAATTCCACAGGAAATAGTAGGACGAACTAAAGATTTAGTATTTAGATTTTTTGATAACGCTTCAATTTCTGGATTTAAATATTTCATATCATAACGTTTTATAACTTATTGTAAGATCCCTCAATTCTAATTCAAAGAAGAAATGTACTTTTTAGGAGTTGTTCCATATTTTTTTTTAAAAGCTGCAATAAAATGACTTGACGTACTGTATCCTACTTTTAGGCCAACTTCATTTACATTATCGTCTCCGGATTCTAACATTTTTCTGGCAACTTCCATTTTATAATCAACTAAAAAACCAAAAACCGTGTTTCCATATATCTGTTTAAATCCTTCTTTTAATTTTTTTAAACTTAAACCAATATCATCTGCTAACTCTTGTAAACTAGGTGGTTCAGCCATTTGAGATATTATAATGTCTTTTGCTTTTCTTAATTTAATCACATTTGTTTCATCAACTAAAAAAGGACATTGTTCAACATCGGCTTCTTCATTTCTGTTAAAATATAAACTCAAAATTTCATAAGCTTTTCCTTTAAAGTACAAATGTTTTATAGAATGATTTAGATTGTAATTGATTAATTGATTTAAAACTATTGCCATTGATGGAGAAATTTCACCATCTTTATAGTACTTCTTATCTTTGTTTTCTTCATTTAAAAAAGAAATATAATCTGCCTCTTGTGAAAATAAAGCATGGAATTTTTTGATTGAAATTAAAACTGAAACAATCCATGAATTTGAATTTAGTTCAATATTAATTGGCAAGCTTCTTTGTGGATTGTATAATAATAAAGAATTTTCTTCAAGTATGTTTAATGTGTAAGTTCCTTCATTAAAAATGAATTTACTTGAACCTTTTAAACAAAAATGAAACTGCAAACAATCATTATGAACTTCACGACGCAAATTAACTGGTCTATCTTCTTCATTTTTATAGCTTAAAACCAAAAAATGATCATCAATAACAGTTTCATCAAAATACCTTTCAGCGACATTTTTTTTGTCTGATTGAGAACCAATATTATTAATATTATTTAGATTCATTCTAATTAATTATTTTGAAAACCATTGATTTTAGGGTAAAAATATGATAAATATCATTAATTATTAAAAAAATTGTTTAAAAACCTATAATCGATACTTAAAGTTCTTTTAGCGTTGTTTTTTTTAATTTTACATACATACATTTGTTAATCAAATTTGAAGCCTCGTAATGCAACAATATAATATTTCTAAAAGCAGCTCCTTCTATGCTTTAGGATTAAGCTATAAAAAAGCTGATGCCGATATAAGAGGGCGCTTTAGTTTAGACGAAAATTCTAAAATTAATTTGCTTAATCAAGCCAAGGAAAATGGTATTGAGAGTTTAGTTATTACATCAACCTGTAATAGAACAGAAATTTACGGTTTTGCTCAACATCCATTTCAACTTATACAATTACTTTGTGAAAACACTAAAGGAACTGTGGAAGAGTTTCAAAAAGTGGCCTATATCTACAAAAATTCTGATGCTATTTCGCATATGTTTCGCGTTGGCTCTGGGTTAGATAGTCAAATTTTGGGTGATTTTGAAATTATTAGTCAAATTAAAAAAAGTGCAGTTGTTTCAAAAAATCTTAACTTATTAAATCCGTTTTTAGAACGCCTTGTTAATGCGGTTATTCAAGCTAGTAAGCGAATTAAAACAGAAACTGAGATATCTTCTGGAGCAACATCTGTTTCATTTGCTTCTGTTCAATACATTTTTAACAATGTAAAAGATATTTCAAATAAAAATATCTTATTATTTGGTACTGGGAAAATAGGTAGAAATACTTGCGAAAATTTGGTAAAGCACACTAAAAATGAGCGCATTACACTTATTAATAGAACCAAAAACACCGCCGAAAATATTGGAGGGAAACTAAACTTAGTTGTAAAAGATTATGCGAACTTACAAGAAGAAATTACCCAATCAGATATTTTAATTGTTGCAACTGGTGCTCAAAGGCCAACTATTGATAAACACATTGTTCAAACCAAAAAACCGCTTCTTATTTTAGATTTATCAATTCCAAAAAATGTTGATAGCAATGTTGAGGACTTACCAAATGTGACTCTTGTTCATTTAGATGATTTATCAAAAATCACAGATGAAACTCATGAAAAAAGAAAAGAACATATTCCTTTTGCTGAAACAATTATTGAAGAGGTTAAAAAAGAATTTAACGATTGGCTTGAAACAAGAAAATTTGCCCCAACCATTAAGGCTTTAAAAAGCAAACTTTTAGACTTTAAAAATGCTGAATTAGAAGTTCAACGCAAAAAAAGTCCAAATTTTAACGAGGAACAAGCTGAATTAATTAGTAATAATATTATTCAAAAAATAACTAATCATTTTGCACATCATTTAAAAGACGATAACATTTCTACTGATGAAAGCCTCGAATTTATAAAAAAAGTGTTCCAATTAGAAACTTTAATAGATGTCTAAAATCATAAGAATTGGTACTCGTGATAGTGAATTAGCACTATGGCAAGCAAAAACAGTACAAGACCAACTAGAAAAACTAGGCTATAAAACATCATTAGTTCCTGTGAAATCTACAGGAGATTTAGTATTGGATAAACCATTATACGAACTTGGCATTACAGGCATTTTTACCAGAACCTTGGATATTGCCATGCTAAATCATGATATTGATATCGCTGTTCATTCCCTTAAAGATGTCCCAACAGTTTTACCAAAAGGCATTATTCAGGCAGCGGTAATAAAACGGGGTAATATTAACGATACTTTGGTATTTAAAAACAATGAAGAGTTTTTGGCCCAAAAAGACGCCGTTATTGCTACCGGAAGTTTACGACGTCGTGCCCAATGGTTAAACAGATATCCTACTCATACTATTGTTGATTTACGTGGAAACATGAATTCACGTATGCAAAAATTAAAAGATAATGAAGATTGGAACGGAGCCATTTTTGCAGCAGCTGGTTTAGGCAGAATTGGTATTAGGCCCGAAGAAGCTATTAATTTAGACTGGATGATTCCAGCGCCTGCACAAGGAGCCGTTATGATAACTGCTTTAAAAGAAAATGAATTTGCAGTAAATGCTTGTGCCGAATTAAATCATGAAGAAACAGAAATTTGCACCAGTATAGAACGCGAATTTTTAAATAGATTAGAAGGCGGATGTACAGCGCCTATTGGAGCTATTGCTAAAATAAAAAATGAAGAAGTTACTTTTAAAGGTGTTTTATTAAGCATCGATGGCTCAAAAAGAATAGAAGTTACTCGTGTTAAAAAATTAGGCGAACATCATGATATAGCTGCTTTTTGTGCAAATTTTGTTATTGAGCGCGGGGGTAAACGTTTAATGGATGAATTAAAAAGAACAAACAAACAAACTACTGTTTACTCAACAAAAGCCTTAACTGAAGACCAAAAACACTTATTAGCCCACAAAATAACGGTTAAAAGTTCAGATTTCATTAAAGTAAGTCTCAATAGGATTTCTAAAACAGTTTTAAAATCTAATCTTAAAAATGTTATAATCACTAGTAAAAATGCTGTTGAAGCATTAACTACTAATTTTTCTCCTGATGAATTAAAATTCAAAAATATTTATTGTGTCGGAAGAAGAACTAAGCAATTGATTGAACAAAAAATTGGAACGGTAACTCACTCAGAAAATAGTGCTAAAAATCTAGCTAACTACTTAGTGGATTATATGGAAGGTACAGAAATAACCTATTTCTGCAGTAATTTACGTTTAGATGATTTACCAAAAATATTAGAAGAAAATAATATTACGGTTAATGAGGTAGAAGCCTATCAAACGGTGTATTCATCACTAAAAGTTGACGAATCTACAGAAGGTATTATGTTTTATAGCCCATCAACCGTTCAAAGTTATATTTTGCAAAATAAAGCAAAAAAAATAGCTTTTTGTATAGGGGATACAACAGCAGATGAAGCTAAAAAACACTTTAAAGATGTTCGTATTGCAAAAGTACCAACTGTGGAAAGTGTTATTGAATTGGTGAATGAACATTATGTATAATTTTTGGCAGTCAGCCTTTAGCCATTGGCAAACAAACGATTGTGAGAGATTTTAGAAAGCTTGATATTTGGAGAGACGGAATTGAAATTGTTAAAACAGTTTACATAATTTCTCAGCAGCTACCCCCTGAAGAGAAATTTGGATTAAAAAGTCAAATAACTAGGGCTGCAGTTTCAATACCTTCAAATATAGCTGAAGGTTGCAGCAGAAATAGTGAAATAGAATTTAAACGCTTTTTAGAAATTGCTCTTGGTTCTCTTTTTGAAGTAGAAACTCAGCTTATAATTTCAAACGAATTAGGGTTTATTACAACTCAAAATTTTAAAACCTTATCTGAGAGCCTTCAAAAAGAGGCTAAAATGATTAATAGTTTAATAAGTAAAATAAAAAACAGCTAAAAAGCATCAAGTCCAAAAGCTAGAAGCTAGAAGCTAATAACTAGATATGATAAAAAACGATTTATTTTTAAGAGCTTTAAAAGGAGAAACCGTTCAACGTCCACCTGTTTGGATGATGCGTCAAGCTGGAAGATACTTACCAGAATTTATAGCACTTCGTGATAAGTATGATTTCTTCACAAGATGTAGAACTCCTGAACTTGCAAGTGAAATTACAGTACAACCAATTCGCAGATTGGGTATGGATGCCGCTATTTTGTTCAGTGATATTTTGGTTATCCCACAAGCCATGAATATTGAGGTTGAAATGAAACCAAATTTTGGTCCATATCTTCCAAATCCAGTTCGTGACCAAAAAGGGGTTGATACTGTTGTTGTTCCAGATGTTCATGTGGAATTAGATTATGTTATGCAAGCCATAAAAGCAACCAAAGAACTATTGAATGATGAAGTTCCTTTAATTGGCTTTGCGGGTTCACCATGGACTATTTTATGCTATGTAGTTCAAGGTCAAGGCAGCAAAACTTATGACAAAGCAAAAGAATTTTGTTTTACAAATCCAGTTGCTGCACATCAATTGTTGCAAAAAATTACAGATACAACCATTGCTTATCTAAAAGCAAAAGTAGTAGCTGGCGTTGATGCCGTTCAAATATTCGACTCTTGGGGCGGTATGTTATCTCCTGTAGATTATCAAGAATTTTCATGGCAATATATCAATCAAATTATTGAAGCTTTAAAAGATGACGCTCCAGTAATTGCCTTTGCTAAAGGATGTTGGTTTGCCTTAGGTGATATGGCAAAATCAAATGCTTCTGCTTTAGGTGTTGATTGGACTTGTTCCCCTAAAAATGCACGTTACTTAACAGGCGGAAACATTACACTCCAAGGTAACTTTGACCCTGCTCGTTTATTATCACCTCCTTCAGACATAAAGAAGATGGTTCATCAAATGATAAAAGAGTTTGGTAAAGACAAGTATATTGTAAACTTAGGTCATGGTATTTTACCAAACGTTCCAATAGAAAATGCCAGAGCATTTATTGATGCTGTAAAAGAATATAAATAATAATCTAAGTTTCAGTATAACAATAGGTTAGTTTTAATATTTTTCTTACTTTCAGTACCAGCTTTTAGTCAACCAGATATTGAATGATTTACAGTTCGGATACATTTTACATTGAATCATTAAAATTTGATGATGCTCTTAATCTTAATAAATTATTAGTATTAAATACCGAGCGGTTTAAACTTTACTTACCAAAAACTCTTTCAGAAAACAGAACTTTAGAAAGTACAAAAGCATACATTTTAAAGAGAAATGAATTAATGTTTTCTAAAATAGAATATACCTTTACAATTAAAGACAAAACCTCAAATGGTATCGCTGGTCTCATTATTTTGAAGGCAATTGATTGGGATAAAAAAAAGGGAGAGTTTGCTTATTGCATAGGCAAATCATTTGAAGATAGAGGATGGATGACTGAAGCTATAAAAGGTGCTTCAAAATTCTGTTTTCAAGAATTAAAACTTGAAAAACTTCAGATTATTTCGCATAAAAACAATTTAGCTAGTATAAAAGTAGCCGAAAAAAGTAACTTTGTTTGGATAAAAACTTTAAAAAACGAATTTACATCAACAGGCCAATCTCCTATAGACATGGAATTGTATGAGTTAAAGGCCTAATAATTAAATCAAAAAATGGCAACAGATAACATTCTTTCTCCTTTCCAAAAATTTGTCAAAATAGAAAGCTTTAGTGGAATCCTTTTATTACTAGCAACAATCTCTGCAATTATTTGGGCCAATTCATCTTTTTCAGAAAGTTATCTAGCTCTTTGGGACTATAAAATTGGGTTCACATCTGAAAGTTTTGAGTTAAGCAAACCATTAATATTATGGATTAATGATGGATTAATGGCTATTTTCTTCTTTTTAATTGGTTTAGAAATTAAAAGAGAATTTCTTATTGGAGAACTAAATTCAGTAAAAAAAATAGCCTTCCCTCTTTTTGGTGCTTTAGGAGGCATGATTATTCCTGTATTGTTTTTTGTGGTACTTAATCAAAACCCAGAGACTTTAAAAGGTTGGGGAATACCAATGGCTACTGATATTGCTTTTTCTTTAGCCATCTTAAAAGTTTTAGGAAACAGAGTGCCTTTAAGTTTAAAAATGTTTTTAACCGCTTTTGCTATTGTTGATGATTTAGGAGCTGTTTTAGTCATTGCTTTATTTTATAGCGGTAGCATTAAAATGAGCTTATTGGGTATTGCTTTGTTACTATTAGTTGTTTTATATTTTTTATCATACAAAGGGTATTATTCTAAATTTTTATTAATTGTTTTAGGAATCGCTGTTTGGATATTATTTTTAAAATCTGGTATTCATCCTACTTTAGCAGGTGTTTTATTAGCCTTTTCAGTACCTATAAGACAAAAAATTAAAACTCCAGAGTTTATAGATAATTTAATAATTATTACAAATAATATTAAAGAAGCTAAAAGGAAAGAAACACCTATTCTATCTCAAGAACAAATTCAACAAATAGATGATTTAGAAGATTGGACCAATAAATATCAATCTCCACTTCAACATTTAGAACATAATTTACATGATTGGGTCGCTTATTTTATCATTCCTGTTTTTGCCTTAGCAAATGCAGGTGTTATGACAAATAGCTCAGTCCCTTTGGAAACTGCGTTAGTGATTAACATCATCGTTTGTTTGGTTTTAGGAAAAAGCATAGGTATTACTTCAATTATTCTTATTGCCAAAAAAATAAAACTTATAGAAGTCCCATCAGATATTAACAATTGGCAAATTATAGGCGTGTCATTCTTAGCTGGTATTGGTTTTACTATGGCAATTTTTATTGCAAGTCTTGCATTTATAGGTAATCCAACATATATTGATTCCGCTAAAATTGGCATTTTAATCGGTTCTTTAATTTCAGCAATTATTGGTTACCTTATTTTAAAATTTAAAGCAAATGAAAAATAAATTTTACCAATACATACAAAATTTACAAGATACCATTACTTCAAAACTTGAAGCAGTTGATGGAAAAACTACTTTTAAAGAAGATATTTGGGAACGACCAGAAGGTGGCGGTGGAAAAACAAGAGTTATTGAAAATGGGAATGTTTTTGAAAAAGGCGGCGTAAATATTTCTGCTGTTCATGGGAAACTACCTGAAACCATGCAAACTTATTTTGGTGTTAAAGACGCCAATTTTTTTGCTTGTGGATTGAGTTTGGTTTTACATCCTAAAAATCCAATGGTTCCAACGGTTCATGCCAATTGGCGTTATTTTGAAATGTATGACCAAAATGGAAAATTGGTAGATAGTTGGTTTGGTGGAGGACAAGATTTAACGCCTTATTATTTGTTTGAGGAAGATGCTGTTCACTTTCACAAAACATGTAAAACAGCCTGCGATAAACATAGTCCCAATTTTTATAGCGATTTTAAGAAAAAGTGTGATACCTATTTTTGGAATTCTCATAGAAATGAAGCCCGTGGAATAGGCGGTTTATTTTTTGATTATTGTAAATCTTCTGAAACTATGACTATGGAAAATTGGTACAATTTTGTGACTGAAGTTGGCAATAGTTTTCTTGAAGCCTATGTTCCAATTGTTGAAAAAAGAAAAGACATACCTCATACGGAAGCACAACGCACTTGGCAGGAAATTCGTCGTGGTCGTTATGTAGAATTTAATCTGGTTCACGATAAAGGCACTTTATTTGGGCTAAAAACCAACGGTCGTATAGAAAGTATTTTAATGAGTTTGCCTCCACAAGTGCAATGGGTTTATGATCATCATCCTGAAAAAGATAGTGATGAAGAAAAATTAATTAATGTACTAAGACAACCTAAAAATTGGGTTTAAATTATGATATAAGTAAGGTTTTAAAAACTTTTTACTTTGTATTTTTAACATCCTAAAATAAAACAATGTATCCATTAAGAAGAAATAGACGTTTAAGAACTAACGAATCCATTCGTAGTTTAGTTAGAGAAACCATCATCACTCCAAATGATTTTTTAGTGCCACTTTTTGTGGTTGAAGGAAAAGGTGTAAAAGATGAAATTCCGTCAATGCCAAATTACTTCCGTTACAGTTTAGATTTACTTGAAAATGAAGTAAAAGACCTTTGGAAATTGGGGTTGAAATCGGTATTACTTTTTGTAAAAGTCCCTGATAATTTAAAAGATAACCAAGGAAAAGAAGCTTTAAATCCAAACGGATTGATGCAACGCGCCATTAAAACCGTAAAAAACGTTTGTCCAGATATGTTGGTAATGACAGATGTTGCTTTAGATCCATATTCATCTTATGGGCATGACGGTATTGTAAAAAATGGCATGATTATAAATGATGAAACCTCTGATTTTCTGGCAGAAATGAGTGTGTCTCATGCTAAAGCTGGTGCTGATTTTGTGGCTCCAAGTGATATGATGGATGGCAGAATTTTATCAATTAGAGAAGCTCTTGAAGATGAAGGATTCATCAATACCGGTATTATGAGTTATTCAGCTAAATATGCATCTGCTTTTTATGGTCCGTTTCGTGATGCTTTAGATTCAGCTCCAGTTGATATGGTTAATGTCCCAAAAGACAAAAAAACATACCAAATGGACTATTCAAATAGAATTGAAGCGATTAGAGAAACCGAAATGGATATTGATGAAGGTGCTGATATTGTAATGATAAAACCAGGTTTATGCTATTTAGATATTGTTAGAGAAATACGAGATGCCGTTGATGTTCCTGTGGCTGTGTATCAAGTATCTGGTGAATATGCCATGATTAAAGCTGCTGCAGAAAAAGGTTGGTTAAATCATGACGCCGTAATGATGGAACAAGTAACGGCTATTAAACGTGCTGGGGCAGACATCATTGCTTCTTATTTTGCTAAAGATGTTGTGAAACTTATTTCTTAGCTTTATAAAATATTTTATAGCATGTTTAGAAATCTCCTTGTTTGTTTGTTTTTATGTTCTCAGTTAACTCAGGCTCAGTTACAATATGATACTCCAGAATCTGTCGATTTAAATTCTGAATATATTCAAACAAAAGTAGATTCTATAATGACACTGGGAATCACAAAAAAAGCATTTCCTGGCGCACAATTATTAGTAGCAAAACAAAATAAAATTATTTTTCATCAAGCCTATGGATTTCATACGTTTGATAGCATTCAAAAAGTTGGTTTAGATGACGTTTATGATTTAGCTTCTGTAACCAAAATAGTTGGTCCTTTGCCAGCTTTAATGAAACTGTATGAAGAGGGAAAATTAAATCTTGATGTGCCGTTTTCTACCTACTGGAAATCTTGGAGACATAAAAAAGACAAAAAAGATATCACGCTTCGCGAATTATTAGCACATCAATCTGGTTTGCAACCATACATTGTTTTTTTAAGTGATGTTTTAAAAAACGGAAAACCTAAAAATCGTTTTATTCATAATAAACCAAGTTACAGGTTTTCTTATCAAGCCTATGAAAATATCTACGTTAAAAACAGGTTTAAAAGAAAAGTGTTTAGAGAAATAAAGCGTTCAAAAGTAAGTGATAAAAAAGTATATAATTATTCAGGTTTAGCGTCTTTAATTTATCCTCAACTTATTGAAAATATTACTGGTGAAGATTATAGAACATATCTTCAATATAATTTCTATTCTCCTTTAGGTTGTAAAACACTTGGTTATCTTCCATCATTAAAATCATTTAAAAACCCAATTGTCCCAACAGAATACGATTCAATTTTTAGAAAAACACTAACAAAAGGTTGGGTTCACGATGAAAATGCAGCGCTTTTAGGAGGTGTTTCTGGTAATGCGGGTTTGTTTGGTTCGGCTTTAGACTTAGCTACTTACATGCAAATGTTACTTCAAAAAGGGTTTTATAACGGAAAACAATTTTTAAAACCTTCTACTGTCAATGAATTTACCAGAATTCAATATCCTGAAAACGCGAATCGACGTGGTTTAGGGTTCGATAAACCTTCTATTGGGAATGACACATTAAGCCTTAAAGAAGCCTATCCAGCACCAGAAGTTAGCGCTTCAAGTTTTGGCCATGCTGGTTTTACCGGTACTTTTATTTGGGCAGATCCTGAAAATGAATTGGTTTTTGTTTTCTTATCAAACAGAGTGTATCCAACAAGAGACCATAGAAACCTTTATAGTCTTAATATAAGGTCGGCGTTACAAGAAGTGTTTTATAAGGCTAAAATTGACTAATATGGATATCTGCATTATAAACACGCCTTTAGGTTTTACAAAAATAGTTGGGGACGAAGATGGCATTGCATCTGTAACAGTACTTAATTCTGAAGAAAAAATAACTGATATTATTCCTGAATCTCTTGAAGATTGTGTCATTCAACTGAATGAATATTTTAAAGGAGAACGCAAAATTTTCGACTTAAAATTAAATCCAGAAGGCTCTTCTTTTCAGAAAAAAGTATGGAAACTACTTGAACAAATTCCTTTTGGAAAAACAATTTCATACTTAGAATTATCTAAACAGTTAGGAGATGTAAAAGCCATAAGAGCTGTCGCCAATGCTAACGGAAAAAATCCTATTTGGATAATAATTCCTTGTCACAGAGTTATTGGAAGTGATGGTAGTTTAACTGGTTATGCTGGTGGATTACACCGCAAACAATGGTTGTTAGAGCTTGAAAGTCCTTATAAGCAAGAATCATTATTTTGATTTTTGTTTTTCCATTCTACCAAAAACCGAAATACATAAAAATTTCCCTATATTTAATTCAACAAAACTAAATTTAGTATATGAAATTCTTAAAAAAATTCCTAAAATGGATTGTCATTTTATTTGGATTATTAGTGATTACATTATATGTAACAGATACCGATTATTTGTTGAAAGCTGTCAGAACCATATACCTTACAGGTCACTCAACAGCTTATTTAGAAGATTATAAAAAATTTGATAATGAGCCCGTAGAAAACGGAACACCTCAAGCTTGGCCAAACCATAAAGATCTCAATACTGTAAAAGAAACCGAAGCTCTTAACCAGATAAATAAAACGAACGGAACAATTGCTTTCGTAATTATAAAAAATGATAGTATTTGGTTTGAAAACTATTACGATGGATTTGGCGAGAACTCAAAAAGCAATTCATTCTCAATGGCAAAAAGTTATGTGTCTGGGCTTATGGGAAAAGCCATTCAAGAAGGCTTTATTAAGAGTTTAGACCAACCTGTTAGTGATTTTCTTCCAGAATTCAGTGAAGGCTTAGCGGCTAAAATGACTGTTGGTGATTTATCTAGCATGTGCTCTGGCACCAATTGGGATGAGGCTTATTATTCGCCTTTATCAATCACTACACGCGCCTATTTTGATGATGATTTAGAAAAAGTAATACTAGGATTAAAAGTAGTTGACGAACCTGGTAAAGTTTATAAATATGCCAGTGGTGATACACAAATGTTAGCTATGGTTATTGAAAAAGCTACAGGTAAAAAAATGTATAAGTACTTGGAAGAAAGCTTTTGGAAACCATTAGGATGCGAAAACGAAACTTTATGGCAAGTAGATAGTAAAGAACATGATTTGGTAAAGGCCTATTGTTGCATTGCTAGTAATGCTAAAGATTTTGCTCGTTATGGAAAACTTTTTAAAGACCATGGAAAGTGGAATGGTAAACAAATTTTAGATTCGGCATTTGTAGCAAAATCTGTAACGCCTCGTTTTAAAGAAAGCCCAGAATATGGCTATGGTTGGTGGTTAAAACACCAAAACGGAAAAGACTTTTTTATGATGCGTGGTCATCTTGGACAATATGTAATTGTAGAACCTAATGACAACGTAATTATAGTAAGACTTGGTCACTCTAAAGGTTCAAATGTTGAAGTTGCTTCATTTACAGAAGATATTACGACTTATATAGATGAAGCTTATAAAATGCTTGGAAAATGATCTCAAAACTAAATCTTGAGAATATATTGTTTTTAGATATTGAAACTGTTCCAGAAACACAATCTTTTTCAGATTTAGATGAATCTAAACAAGCCTTATGGGAACATAAATCACAATATCAAAGAAAGGAAGATGAAAGTCCTGAAGAGTTTTATGAACGGGCAGGAATTTGGGCAGAGTTTGGCAAAATAATATGCATCTCCGTTGGGTATTTTACCTTTAGAGGTGATATAAGAAATTTTAGAGTAACCTCTTTTTATGGCAATGAAATAAAAATTTTAAAAGACTTTAAAAACTTACTCATTGCTCATTTTAGTGAACCCAAACATTTACTTTGTGCCCACAATGGCAAAGAATTTGACTTTCCATATATTGCTAGACGTATGATAATTAATCATATTGAGCTTCCTTATAAGCTGAACTTGTTTGGGAAAAAACCTTGGGAAGTACCTCATTTAGATACTTTAGAATTATGGAAATTTGGCGATTATAAAACCTATACGTCTTTAAAATTATTGACTAACGTTTTAGGAATTCCTTCACCAAAAGATGATATTGATGGTAGTGAAGTGTATCGGGTTTATTACGAAGAAAATGGAATAGACCGGATTATAACCTATTGCCAAAAAGATACGATTGCCGTAGCTCAAATATTTTTACGCCTAAGAGGCGATTCTATTTTGACCTCAGACGAAATTATTTATATATAAAAGGCTTAAAAAATATTTCATGCTAAACACTAAGTTTATAGCATGAATATTTTCTTGGTTAAATACACTAAACTTTTTAAAAATCGTAAATTCTCACGTAAAGTCTCTTTGAATTTACTCTCAGTATTTGTAGGTAGTTCAGGTAGATTTGCTGCAAAATTCATAAGTTGTTAGTTTATGGTAGATTTGGGAATCTATTAGTTTTTAAATTGGTTTATTTGAGGATTATAAAAGTAGTGAAATTTTTATTTTGTCGTCAAAAAACTTATAAATTTCGATGAAATGTAATATTTTTTAACTTTTTAAAGGTTTTTACTACTTTATAAATAATTTATAGAACATCTTTCTATTGCTTTAATTATACTTTACAAATATTGAATTCTTTTAATATTGATTATATTTAAATATTAATTCACGTAATAATGTCAGATAATAAACTTTGGGAAGGTTCTAAATCATTTAAATTAAATAGCCATTTATATAATTATCAAAAATGGTTAAAAAGTAACCTTGGCCTTAACTTTAATTCTTATGAAGACATATGGCAATGGTCTGTTAATAATACCAGTGATTTTTGGAAAAGCATTTGGGATTATTTCAATGTCATTTCATATAGCAATTACGATTCTGTTTTAACAATGACCTCCATGCCAGATTTTAAATGGTTTAATGGTGCCAAGCTTAACTATTCCGAGCACATTTTTAGACATGCTCACCACAAACAACCGGCAATCATTTTTAGCAACGAACAAGGCGATTATTTAGAATTGTCTTGGAAGGATTTAAAGGAAAAAGTGGCCTCCATGGCTTCGTATTTAAAATCAATAGGTGTTAGCAAAGGAGATTGTGTGGTGGCTTTTTTACCAAATGTTCCAGAAGCAACTATTTCATTTTTAGCTGCAAATTCTATTGGTGCCATTTGGTCAAGTACATCTCCGGATTTTGGAACTGAAAGTGTTATTGATAGATTTGCTCAAATTAAACCTAAGGTTTTTATAACTGTTGACGGCTATTTTTATAACGGAAAACCTCATGATAAAACCAACATTGCCATAGATATTGCAAAAGCATTGCCTACTTTAAAGCAAGTTATTGTTTTGCCCTACTTAAACAAAAAAGATATATCTGCTTTCCCGAAAGATTTTATAAGCATCAATACTGTTTTTGAAACGTTTCAAGATGAATTGGTTTTTGAACCTGTAGATTTTAATCATCCTATTTGGGTTTTATATTCTTCAGGAACCACAGGCTTGCCTAAAGCGATTGTTCACTCTCATGGTGGTATTTTATTAGAACACTTAAAATACATGGCTTTTCATAATGACACACATCAAGGTGAATGTTTCTTTTGGTACACCACAACAGGATGGATGATGTGGAACTTTTTACAATCTGCTTTATTAATGGGCGCAACCATTGTATTGTATGATGGAAGTCCAACATATCCAAATTTTAACAAGCTTTGGGAGTTTTCAGAAAATGTTAAGATAACCCATTTTGGTACCAGTGCGCCTTTTTTAGTAGCAAGCATGAAAAACAACATAGCTCCAAAAAATCAATATAACTTAAGTTCATTGCGTTCAATAAGTTCAACAGGAGCTCCTTTACCTTTTGAAGCTTTTGAGTATGTTTATGAAAACATAAAATCTGATGTATGGTTATGTTCCATGGCCGGCGGAACAGACGTTTGTACTGCCTTTGTGGGTGGCACACCTTTTTATGCCGTTCATTCAGGTGAAATTCAATGTAAGGCTTTGGGTGTTTCATTATATGCCTATGATGATAACGGACAACCCATTGAAGACGATTTGGGTGAAATGGTGATAGATAAACCGATGCCTTCAATGCCAATATATTTTTGGAACGATGATAACAACAAACGCTATAAAGAAAGCTATTTTGAATATTACCCAGGAAAATGGAGACATGGTGATTTTATAAAAATTAATTCCAAAACACATGGGATTGTCATTTATGGTAGATCTGACGCAACATTAAACCGTCACGGAATTAGAATTGGCACGAGTGAGATTTATAGATGCATCAATAAAATAAAGTCCATAGAAGACTCTCTTATTGTCAATTTAGAACTTGAAGGAGGACAACATTATATGCCATTATTTGTAAAGATGAAACCCTCATATAAATTAACCAATGAAATAAAATCAGAAATAAATGAACAGCTTAAAAAGGAATATACACCAAGGCATGTACCCGATGAGATTATTGAAGTTCCTGATATTCCTTATACCATAAGTGGAAAGAAAATGGAAGCTCCTATTAAAAAGATTTTACTTAAAATGCCTTTTGAAAAATCAATCAATGTGGATTCTATGAAAAACCCTGAATCAGTTGATTTCTTTGTAGAGTTTGCAAAAACAATTTAAAATTCTAAATCATCGGGAATATCATCCCCAGTCTTGTTTCCATCACTATTGTTTGATGAAGCATTCGTGCAATCTACATTTATAGAAAGATCTTTAGGGACATCAAAATCTGCCATTGAAACGTTTAAGTCTTTATCGGCGTAACAACTTTTCATATAAATACCCCAAATTGGTAACGCCATAGCAGCTCCTTGCCCGTAAGTAATGGTTCTAAAATGAGCAGCTCTATCTTCAGCGCCAACCCAAACACCAGTTACCAAATTAGGAACCATTCCCATAAACCAACCATCACTTTGGTTTTGTGTGGTTCCTGTTTTCCCAGCAATAGGGTTTGTAAAGGCATAAGGGTAACCTGTTATAATTTCTTTATAAACGCCATAAGGCTCTCCTGTTCTTCTTAATCTGGCTCCAGAACCTGATTGCGTTACACCTTCCATAAGTTTTACTGTTACATAAGCCGTTTCTTCACTTAAAACATCTTTGGTTTCTGGTGTAAATTGATATAAAACAGTATCATTTTTATCAACTATAGTAGTAACCATTACTGGTTTTGTATATACACCTTTATTAGCAAAAGTTGAGTACGCACCAACCATTTCATAAACGCTTAAATCTGCTGTTCCTAATGCTATGGAAGGCACTGGAGGCACTTCTGATTCAACACCTAATTTTTTTACTAAATCGACCACTGGTTGTGGGCCAACTTTATCCATAACTCTGGCAGTAATGGTATTAACAGAATTTGCCAAAGCAGCTTTTAAAGTCATTGATCCACCATAATCTCCATCAGAATTTTTTGGAGACCATGATTCAGGATTTCCAAATTTACCGGCTTCAATGGTTATTTGCGACCTTGGAAGAATATCACAAGGCGATAAATGTAACTGGTCTATGGCAGCAGCATACACAAAAGGTTTAAAAGTTGACCCTACTTGACGCTTACCTACTTTAACATGATCATATTGAAAATGTCTGTAATTAATTCCTCCAACCCAAGCTTTTACATGTCCTGTTTGTGGATCCATTGACATTAAGCCTGTATGTAAAAATGATTTATAATAACGCATAGAATCAATAGGCTTCATGATAGTATCAATCTCTCCTTTCCAAGAAAAAATACTCATCTGAGTTGGCTTATAAAAAGATGCTTTTATTTCTGCGTCCGACTTGTCTAAATCATATTTCATCTTTCTCCAACGTTCAGACTGTTTCATGGAACGATTCATCAAAGCTTCAATTTCACTTTGGTCAAGTTCTAAAAATGGTGCTGTAGGGTTTCTGCTAGGTGTGTTCTGGTTAAAAAACTCAGCTTGCAACCTTGGCATGTGTTGTTGAACTGCATCTTCGGCATATTGTTGCATTCTGGAATCAATTGTTGTGTAAACTTTTAACCCATCGTTATATAAACTATATTTTGTGCCATCTGGTTTAGGATTGTTTTTTATCCAATCTTTCATAAACCCATCTAAATAGGTTCTAAAATAAGTGGCTATTCCTTCACGATGGGACTCTGGATTATAATTTAAATCTAATTCTGTTTTTTGCAGTGAATCTTTTACTTGCTCAGTTATATAATCGTACTTTTCCATTTGAGCTAAGACTACATTTCGTCTGTTTTTAACTCCAATTGGGTTTTTGTTAGGTCTAGGATTATATAGGGATGAATTTTTGAACATCCCAACCAACATGGCTGATTCTTTTAAATCTAAATCTTTAGGTTCTTTGCCAAAATAAATTCTTGAAGCACTTCTAATACCATCGGCGTTGTTTCCAAAATCGTAAATATTAAAATATTGAGCTATGATTTCTTCTTTGGTATATTGTCTTTCTAAGCGTATGGCAATAATCCATTCCTTTATTTTTTGGGTTAATCGTCCTAAAGTGTTTTTAGAACCTTCACCATGAAATAATTGTTTTGCTAATTGTTGCGAAATAGTACTTGCTCCTCCACCTTTACCTAATTTAAAAACGGCTCTTAAAGTTCCTCTTGCGTCTATACCAGAATGATCATAATATCTTGCATCTTCTGTTGCAATTAAAGCATCTACCAAATGTTTTGGCAATTCATCAAAAGCTATTGGCGTACGGTTATCATTTAAATAAAATTTTCCTAGTGTTTTTCCGTCAGATGAAATTATTTCTGTAGCTAAATTTGTATCTGTGTTTTCTAATTGTGTATGATCTGGAAGTTCTCCAAAAACTCCCCAAGATCCTAACGTAAATACTAATATTACAAATAGAATTCCTGCTGAAAATAACATCCAAAACCAACGCACATATGTATCAAATTCATGATTGTTTTCTGTTTGTTTTGCTTTTGCCATACTTAAAATTAATTGCTTGTTGGATTTTCCAATCTAAAACCAATATCTGTAATGCCTTCAAGTGAAACAACACCGTTTACCTTGCCGTTTTCTCTCATAGCATGTTGAATATTTATCGTGTATTCTCCTGATTCTTTAAACACAACGTTCTCTTTGTACCAAAGCTTGTTCTCTTTAATATCCATAAGACCTGTGCCTAATAATTTTCCACTTGGATCAGCCATTCTATATTCTAAAGTATCTTTAATGGTTTTACCATGTGGAAACACCATTTCAACAATTAAAAATATGTTACTGTACTTGTAATTATTTGTGTTTCTTAAATTCACAAATAAATTATATGCCTTTGTTGAATCTGGTGGATTTATTTTAAACGAAATTATTGAATCTTTATTCCATCCGTCAGGGACAGATTTATATTGGTCATAAACCCGCTTTGAATCACAAGATATCACAATAAAAGAAAAGGCCAAAACAAATAACAATACACTATTTCGCATCATTTTTAGCGTTTTGAGGTTTTCTTTTATTTTTATTGTTTCTTTTATTTTTACGTTTATTATTGGGTTTTGGACTATCAAAGCGTGTTAAACTATCTTGACCAACAACGTTTTCAAATTCGGTTTTAGTATCTTCCATCAACTCTGAAGCGTATTCTTCTAAGCTAGCAACCTTTTTGTTTTTTTTATTTAGACTGATAATTTCATTAGCTTGGTCGGTAGTAATTTTATGCCAATTCATCCATTCGCCTTCATATGCATACCACATATGTCCTTTGAAAATATCTGTTTTTTGGCACACAGCAGTACCTTTTTCTGTTTGAAGTTTTATTTCTGTTTTAGGAAACCCTTTTAATGCATCTAAATATGTGTCTAATTCATAATTTAAACAGCATTTTAATTTACCACATTGTCCTGCTAGTTTTTGAGGGTTTAATGATAGTTGCTGATATCTTGCAGCTGAAGTACTTACTGAACGGAAGTCTGTTAACCAAGTTGAGCAACATAATTCTCTTCCACATGAACCAATACCACCAAGTCTTGAAGCTTCTTGGCGAAAGCCCACTTGTTTCATTTCAATACGAGTTCTAAACTCTTTTGCAAAAAGCTTAATAAGCTCTCTAAAATCTACCCTGTCTTCAGCTGTATAATAAAAAGTAGCTTTACTGGCATCTCCTTGGAATTCAATGTCAGAAATTTTCATTGCCAATTTTAAGTCGATAGCAAATTGACGCGCTTTAACCTTCATAGGTTCTTCCTTGTCTCTGGCATCAGACCAAATATCAATATCTTTTTGACTGGCTTTCCTGTAAATTTTTAAAATTTCATCACCTTCTTGAGAAAAGTTTTTACGTTTCATTTGAACGCGTACTAATTCACCAGTAAGAGTAACCATACCAATATCGTGACCAGATTGCGCTTGTGTTGCTACAACATCACCAATACTTAATGTTAAATTTTCAGTGTTTTTATAGTAGTGCTTTCTTCCGTTTTTAAAACGAACCTCAACCCAATCAAAAGGTTTTTCTCCGTTAGGAAGTGACATGTTTGCAAGCCAATCAAAAACCGTAAGTTTATTACAACTATCGGTGCCACAAGTGCCATTGTTTTTACATCCTTTTGGTGGACTGCCATCTTCAGTTGAACAACTGTTACAAGCCATATTTTTTATATGTTGAATTCGTTAATAAAAATTATTACGAATGAAGGTTTATAATTATTTTTTAGATTCCCGCATTCGCGAGAATGACAATCAGATCGGTCTTTTGAAATATAATTTCAAAAAAACTTCTCGAGGTAAAGATAAGATTATTATGTGTACTTTAAAATAGAAGTTTTATTATCATCGATACTAAATCATTTTAACACTAATAATCTTAA
>DJWL01000170.1 GCA_002441545.1 Flavobacteriaceae bacterium UBA6231
TTTGCCTTTAAAACGCTTTTATATATGTAACAGTAGTCGTTTTCGAAATACGAATCGAAATCATGCTTGTATAAAGTATGAATTGATACTTGAATCACAGAGCTAATTTTCTCTTCATCAAATATAGCAGCTAGGCTTCCAAAATAATGATGCGCTTTATAAGGCCAGGTATTTTTTAATTGAACATGAAAAATGGTACGCATTTGTTGTTTTTTTAAAATCGTGTACTAATATATTAAAAATATTAGTATTAACAAAAAACACCATTTAATAAGAAATCATTATATTTGCTTTTTCTCAATAAGAAAAATGTTAGTATTTTTCCTTTATTAAAAAACCCCAATACTTAGTACTGGGGTTTTGTGTTTATTCAAATAGTATACCATATTCTATAAAGACTTCTTTCATTATTAGTGCTCTCGTCATTATTTCATATTCATCTAAATCTTCTTCATGTTCAAAAAAACTATCTTGAGCAACATCCTTATATTTTGGATTTTTGATAATTTCACCAAATTCAGCGAAAGTTAAACCAGATATATTACCATGTAATGCTATTAATTTTTCTAAAGCTTCGGATAATTTTTCTTTAATATTCCTCTCCTCTTTTACGTTGACTTTCACGTTTTTTATTTCTTTTCCTGTCTCTTTATCAATTACAATAAATTTTGATTTTCTATTAAACATACTTTTATTTATAATTAATTAATTTTCATATTTACTATTTTTTTCTCCATTCCCAAGGAGCAATTGCTCCAGGAACAGACCATAAACCTCTTTTATTAATTTGTGCTTCTTTCTCAAGATAACTTAATTTTTTTGAATCAGAATATCTTGTAAAATGCCATGCATATCCATTTCTGATCATTTCTTCAGATACATATATTTCACCAATATATACTTTTCCAATAATCCTATCATAGCGATCAGTTCCGGAGTAAACAATTTTTACATTTTTATTAAAAATAAGTTCTGAAAGATATTTTTTTGAAGCTTTGCCAAATGGTTGAGAATTTTCTGGTGCATCTATTTCGGCCAATCTAATTTTATGCTGCACTTTATTTTCATCAATTAAAGTAAATGTATCTCCATCAGAAATTGCAACAACTTTTCCTGTTAAAGTGTTTTGTGAAAATACTAAATTTGAAGTAAAGATTAATAATAGTAAAATATATCTCATTTTTTTTTAGATGTTTTATTAGGTAAAAAGTAAATTGGATTTAAGACCTTTCCATTTTTCCATAATTCATAATGCAAATGTGGAGCTGTAGATGATCCTGAATTTCCTAAAAAACCAATGATTTCACCTTTTTTAATTTTTTCTCCTGGTTCCACTGCAATCATAGATAAATGAAAATATTTAGTTTTAAAACCGTATTTATGTTCAATATTTATTGAATGGCCAGCTGCACCATTAAAAAAATCAGCTTTTTTTACAACACCATCAGCAGCAGCATAAACTATTGCATTTTTTCTTGCTACAATATCAATTCCATTGTGAGCTTTATATTTGTTGTAGATTGGATGTAATCTCTTAGAAGAGACTCCAGATGAAATTTTGTATTTTTCACCAGGATAAATTGGATTTATATCCGGAACATGTACAAATATTCTCGGAAAACTATTTTTAAACTCTTTAATAACTTCAACTATAACTTTTTCATCTGAAGAAGCTTGAATAAAATTTTCAACTTTTTTTTCTCCAGATTGATTTAAAATAAAAAAGAGGATTAATAAGTACCGCATATTGAACACATAAACATTTCAAATATATTAATATTTTAATAATTACGAAAGAGAATATAAAAAAAATGATTGTCTACTTCAAAATAAAACAAGACAAAATAACAGGTTTAAAGCTTCAAAAATCAAAATTCATTTTATTTCCCTTTGGTTTTTTAGACATTTAATATTTATAATATATAAAGTCCTCAAATTTTCACATTCATAAAAAAAAACAGAGTAATATCAAGGCTTAGCGAGTGTATAAAATGCAATGTAGTCCCTATATTTTCACATTCATTTCGGTAAAGTCCCTATATTTTCACATTCATTTCGGTAAAGTCCTCAAATTTTCACATTCATTTTGGGTAAAGTCCCTATATTTTCACATTCATTTTGAGTAAAGTCCTCAAATTTTCACATTCATTTTGGGTAAAGTCCCTATATTTTCACATTCATTTCGCACTAAAGTCCCTATATTTTCACATTCATTCGATAGAGTCCTCAAATTTTCACATTCATTTTAGGTAAAGTCCCTATATTTTCACATTCATTTATACCTTAAATAAAAAAGGCTCCGTTGGAGCCATTAATGTAATAATAATAATTGTTAATATGTTGCAATAAATAAGGTCTTAAAACTAATCCCTGCCTTTCTTAATTCATTTCTCTTGGTTATAAATTGAGAACTTAATGTTTCTGGGGTTGGGTATTTAGAACGTGCTTTATATTTTAAGAAAATTGAAACATATGCAGACTTTATAACATCATCATTCGATGGATCACCAAACCAATCTTTAAAGTCTTCGTCTTTATAATCGGGAAGCTGCGTTCTAAAAATATCATATAAAGTTCTTTTTAGGTCATTTAAGAAAACATTTTCTATTTCTATTAAACTTCTTCTCTTGAATTCCTCTTTGTCAAGATCCCATCGAACGCAAGGAACATAAGCGTATTTACAATTATCTGTTTTTTTCTCCCAATAAAATTTAATTCCTTTAATTTCAGTAGCAAATAATTCTTCAAGCTTTTTAAAAATAGCGTTAACCTTGTATTTTTGCTTTTTTACTTCAGGATTTTGAACATTGAAATAATTAGTAATATAATTAAAATCATACCTATATGAATTATTACCTTTGGATGATTCAGAATAATATATGCTCTTTAGATTTAAATAAAAATCGTCCCCTCCTATTTTTTTTGTTTTAAAGAAGTTTTCAAGTTCAATAAGAAAGAAAAATTCTCTTAAATTCCGTTCAAAAACTTCATCTAATTTGTACTCATAAAAATTAGGTTTCTTTCCTCCATTGTTTCCGTTTTTCTTTTCAAAAACTTCAACTTTTCTTACTTCTTTAAGAATAAGGAAATTTTGGATTCCTGTATAAGTATAAGAAGAATTTTCAACATCAACTTTACCTTTATAATTACTAAATACTGGTTTACTGGCTAAAATAAATAATGCTTGTTCTAAATAAGTAGACCACTTTAAAGCTTCATCCCCATATTTTGAAAGTTCATCTTTATATTTTACCTTACGATTTAGTGTTGTTTTATGAATATTCATCTTTTTTGAAAAAGATTCAACATCCAAACTCTTATAGCCAAATAAATCTTCCTGGTATTGAAACGAGAAATAAATTAATAAAGATTTTATGATGTTTCTAACTTGGGAATCCTCAATATTGTTAAATTCTAAAATATTAAATGCTAAATTTTTGTCAATTTTTAAATTGCTATTGGAAACAAGTTTTTGCATAAATAAAGTTTTTTAGATATCAGATAAAGTGTATTTCTAAAAAAAATAGCCCTTAAAAGGGCTATTTAGGTGTAATAATAAAAACAAAAAGGAATGCCTTTTTTGTTCAAATTTTAAAATACAACTAAAAACCCTAGTACACAAATGTAATAATAAAATTATTATTGTATTTCAAATACAAAGGTAATCTATTTTTTATAAAAAGCTAAATATATTGATACTATTAATATAAATAAAATAATTCAATTATCTAACGTTTAGAACCATGCTGATCATCATTTTCAATCCAAAAAGAGCCATAGTGAATAATGCCACTACAAACATCTTTGCTAATGGAAAAGCAATTTTAGTTGCTATAAAACCAAGTACTACAATCAAAGTTTTCATAATTTTGTGTGTTTAAATTATTATCAAATATAATCATATTTTTTATATAAAAAAAATTTCAATCATTTTATTTATACAAATTTCATGCCGTTTTACATTAAATTTTTTTCCCTAGAGTTAAATATTTTTGTATATTTATATCGTACGATATAATATAATAAGAAAATGAAAAAAGCAGATCCTACTTCAGATTTTTACACATTCTTCAATATGATATATGATTACTACAATCAATACTTATTTGAAGGAGCACTTCCAAATTGTATGTTTGTTATCACCAGAAGAAAAGATATTTTTGGTTATTACATCCCTAAACGCTGGATAAATAATGAAAAAATAAAATCAGATGAAATAGCATTAAACCCTTTAATGTTTGGATCCTTTCCTTTGACTGAAATATTAAAAACATTAGTTCACGAAATGTGCCACCTATGGCAACATAATTTGGGTACTCCCTCTCAAAGAACCTATCACAATAAAGAATGGGGTGATAAAATGGAAAGCATCGGATTAATGCCATCCAACACAGGAAAACCAGGAGGGAAAAAAACAGGCCAACAAATGATGGAATACGTTATAAAAGATGGTGACTTTCACACCTATAGTGAAAAACTAATTCAAAAAGATGTGTTTAAAAAGTTATGGTTTGACTCTATGATGCCACCAGGAATAACAAACGAGTATATTTTAGAAATTTTTCAAGAAATAGATGAAGAAAACGAAACTCCTACAATAAGAAGAATTGAAGGACCAATAAATGAAAAATCAAAAGTAAAATATTCTTGTCCTATATGTGATTACAATGTTTGGGGTAAATCCGGATTAAGCATCCGATGTAATGAATGCAAAACAGATTATGAAGAAGTAAAAAAGGTATAATTAAATTATACCTTTTCTATTTTAAATGTTCCAAAGTTTTTATAATGCGCTTGTTGCAGAATAACATCCCTATAATTATTTAAGCAAATAAAGCCTTTCTTTGCTCCCATTTTCTTTAGCTGCTTAACAACTCTTTTCATTAAAAATTCACTTTTAAAAGAAAGTAAAGAACAATCTGCCT
Organism: Flavobacteriaceae bacterium UBA6231; assembly: GCA_002441545.1. Taxonomy (GTDB): domain Bacteria; phylum Bacteroidota; class Bacteroidia; order Flavobacteriales; family Flavobacteriaceae; genus Yeosuana. Next base: position 4,926 of record DJWL01000170.1, read on the forward strand.
TTATATAATCATCTAATTCTTGAGGTTCTAATTGATAGTCTTTTATTAATTGCCAATAATGTTGATTATTCCAAATTAACTTTATTTCGCTACCTATAGATTTTACATTTAAAACCTCTTTAAGCGCTTCACTTAAATTGCCTCCAGATAGATAACCCCACCCTTCAGGTTTTTCTAATTCGTTTAACATCTGATACGGATAAACTATAAAATATTTTGGATTCCAATTAGCCATATATTTTTCCTTTTTTATGTATAATTGACATTTCTAAATACTGGATCAGTTTAATAAAAGTAACCGCATTCATTGTTACTTTTCCTGAATGATACTCACTAATTCTAGCCTTCGCCACGCCAAGAAAATCAGCAAGCTCTTTTGCAGAGCCTGCTTTTTTAATTGCTAAATTTACGATTGTTATAATAAACTCTCTTTCCTCTAAATTATTTTTTTCAACTGTTTTAGTCATGGCACTTAATTTACTAATTCACACGTATCTCCAATATAAAAAACCCACTCACAATTTGCTTTATCGGTGAAATAGATCTCTTTAAGATTGGATGATATTTCTCCTTTGAACTCTGCTCCAATTTCAACTTCAGAACCTTGTTTTCTGGCATCCTCAATTTTTAATACTTTAAATTTTACTTTTTCACCTGGAGTGTGTACACTTTCTTTTTCTTCGATAAATTCTTCAGCAGCAAAACGAATGTCTTGTATTTCTTGAATGTCTTCAAATTCAAAACCTAAACGTACTGCATGTTGGATTATTAATAATGTTTCGTTATTATCGTTTTTTGTGTTTTCCATGATATAGTTTTTATAATATTTTAAATTAAAATAGTTGAGGAAATAACTTTTGAATTTCTTTTTTGTGAGTAACATCATTTCCGTAATCTGCAATTTTATCAATCCAATCACTATCAAAATAACCTATTAAATGACTTGATTCTATTATTGCAAATTTTTTCATTTTTGCTTCATCTTCCCATTCCCAAGCTACATAGCCAATAAAATGATCTGCTTTTGGAACTAATACAACACCAGCAATTGCTTTTCCGTTTACTAGTGTATAATTGTTTGATTTTGTTTTAATTGAATTCATTTGATTTTAATTTTTTTTACAAGAAGGACATACACACTAATATTTTACATTTTCTCTTATCAATTTATATATCTCGCTCCATTTCATTACCCTAAAATCATTGTTTGAAACTTGTTGAATAAGTGCATTAGTTTTTACTTGCCAGTCCCCTTTCTTGCCTGAAGCTTTCAATTGATCTAATTCTCTTAATTTGTCCTGGACACTATTATAATTATCAGAAAGATATTCTAACAGTAATTTTTCCGTAAACAAAGCTTCCATGTTATCACTATTACTCTCTACTCTTAATTCCATGTTTATCTGTTTTTAAATCTGTTATCTATTTGTTTTTCTAACCTTTTTTTAGCCCTTTCATATGTTGTGCTTGTAACATTAGCCTCTTTAATTGCTCTTTTCTCTTCATAGGAGTTAATTAATACACTTTCATTTTTCATTCTCAGCATTCTTTGTTTCTCATTTTCTTGAGTTATCTCATTTCTTAGTTTTTGAAAAATATTTAAAACAAAATAATATCTCTTACTTCTAATGTGTGTAATTGGGTCTTTATAAAAAGATAGTTGATACAAAAGGTTTTTGGCTTGTTCTATTTTATTCTCTTTAGTTTTCATGGCTATTTTAATTAATAAGCCTTTTTTTCACTTGCTTAGGTGATTAGTGTTATTTTCTCTCCAGGTTGTTTTCAGTCAGAACATCCATGAAAG
>DJWL01000150.1:0-2104 GCA_002441545.1 Flavobacteriaceae bacterium UBA6231
AATGAAAAACTATAATAAGCTTCTTCTATTTGTCATTGCGAAGCAAATTTTTTAATTTGCTGTGGCAATCTATTTCTTTTTAAAAAGATTACCACGTTTAGACTGCGCTCAGCACAGGCTTGTTACACTCCTCGTAATGACATTGTAACTATGTTATGTTTAAAACAAAAAAGAGGCGTGAAGCCTCTTTTTATTATTTTCTTAATCCTAATTCTTTCACTATGGCACGATATCTTAAGATATCTTTTTTAGTTAAGTAATCAAGCAATGATCTGCGTTTACCAACTAATTTTACTAATGAACGCTCAGTATTATAATCTTTACGATTATTTTTTAGATGCTCAGTTAAGTGATTGATTCTGTGCGTAAATAACGCAATTTGACCTTCTGCTGTACCAGTATCGTTTGAACTTTTACCGTGTTTTGCGAAGATTTCTTCTTTAACTTCTTTTGTTAAATACATGCTAATATTATTATAAATGATTGTTATGTATACGAAAGATTTTCTTTCGAGCGGCAAATATAATAATAATTAATGATTTACGAATACCTCATTAAAAATAAATATATATTAATTATGCTCGTAATGGTTGATTGGTGATTAAATCAATATATTGATTTAATCTATTTTTTAAATGTTTTCTTTCTGTTATAAAATCTAAGAAACCGTGCTCTAATAAAAATTCAGATGTTTGAAATCCTTCTGGTAAATCTTGACCAGTGGTATCTTTTACAACTCGTGGACCAGCAAAACCAATTAGCGCTCCAGGTTCTGCAATATTAATATCTCCCAACATGGCAAATGATGCTGTGGTTCCACCAGTTGTAGGATCTGTACATAATGAAATATATGGGATTCCTGCCTCTGCTAATTGCGCTAACTTTACAGATGTTTTTGCCAATTGCATTAATGATAAAGCAGCTTCCATCATACGAGCTCCTCCTGATTTTGAAATAATCATGAATGGAATTTTATGCTTTAATGAATAATCTGCAGCTCTAACAATTTTTTCACCAACAACGCTTCCCATTGAACCACCTATAAAAGCAAAGTCCATACATGCTATTACTAAATCTTTCCCTTTTGATTTGCCTACGGCAGCACGAATGGCATCTTTAAGATGTGTTTTTTCTTGAGCAGATTTTAAACGATCTGGATATTTTTTTGTGTCAACAAACTTTAATGGGTCTTTTGATTCTAAATTAGCATCTAACTCTTTAAATTCGTTATTATCAAAAAGGATTTCAAAATATTCTTTACTTCCAATACGTACGTGATAGCCATCTTCTGGACTTACATAGAAATTTTTCTCTAGTTCGTCTGCATCAACAATTTTACCTGTTGGAGATTTATACCATAATCCTTTGGGAGTATCTTTTTTATCCTGTGTTGTGGTTGTAATTCCTTTTGTTTTTCTTTTAAACCAAGACATAGTAATTCCAGATTTTAGATTTACGATTGTAGCTATTATCAATCGTTTACATTAAGGATTTTTTGCAATATCTATAAAAAGCCGTTAAAAAAATCAACGGCTTTTTATAGGTAAATGTGCAAAAGCCCAACTACAAAATTAAACCTTTTTTTAATTTTAGTAGTGAAAGCCAAGAAAATATTATAGAGTATCTACGTTATTTAAATCGTGGAAGGCTTGTTTTAATCTCTCAACAAAAGTAACTTCACCTGCACGTAACCAAACGCGTGGGTCATAATATTTTTTGTTTGGAGAGTCTTCACCTTCAGGATTTCCTATTTGAGATTGTAAGTATGCTTCGTTTTTCTTCATGTAATCACGAATACCGCTCATGAATGCGTATTGCATATCTGTATCAATATTCATTTTTACAACGCCATAGCTGATTCCTTCACGAATTTCTTCAACAGAAGAACCAGAACCACCATGGAAAACAAAATCTATATGATTGTGACCAACTCCGTATTTTTTAGAGATGAAGTCTTGAGAATTTTTTAAGATTTTTGGTGTTAATTTAACATTACCTGGTTTGTAAACTCCATGAACGTTTCCAAAAGCGGCAGCAATTGTGAATTGGTCACTTACTTTACTTAATTCTTCATAAGCATAAGCAACTTCTTCTGGTTGTGTAT
>DJWL01000150.1:2128-3368 GCA_002441545.1 Flavobacteriaceae bacterium UBA6231
CCCATTTTGCTCATACGAGCTAAATATTTCTTGCATATTTCGATATTTTCTTCAAGAGGTTCTTCAGAAAGGTCAATCATATGAGAACTGTAAAGAGGCTTACCTGTTTCAGCAAAATGTTTTTCACTAGCGTCAAGTAATCCATCAATCCAAGGTAATAGTTTTTTAGCGCAATGGTCTGTATGNNGCTCCACCATTTGAAAATTGAATAATTACCGGAGCATTTAAAGCTTTAGCTGTTTCTAAAACACCATTAATAGTGTCTGAACCAATTACGTTTACAGCTGGTAAAGCAAAACCTTTTTCTTTTGCTAGTTTGAAAATAGCTTGAACTTCTTTACCTGTAGCAACTCCAGGTTTTATATTATGTCCCATTTTTTTTGAATTAGTTTATAAATATTTTTTATAGGTCAAAAGTAATGAAATTTTAATTATATCAATGTGATTTAGAGGCTTGAAACATTTAAAATAGCACTAAAACGTTGTAGTTTATATTGGCGTAAATAAAATTAAAAAGGATAGTTAATACCAATGTTATACACGGCATTTCCAAAATTATAATCATTAAACCACCTGTTTTGATCTTGATAAAAAGGGTCGTAAGTTTTAAAACCTATATCAAAACGAAACACAAAAAAGCTAAAGTCGTAACGCAACCCAAAACCAGAGCCTACTGCAATATCTTTTAAGGAATTAAGTCCAGAAAATATGGCCTTTTCGTCATTTACTTCGTCCAATACATTCCAAATATTTCCTGCATCAATAAAAATAGCACCATTTAGGTCTCCAAATAGATTAAAACGTTGTTCTGCACTAAATAATAATTTAAAGTTGGCTTCGTTAAATTCGTTGGAAGTTTCGGAGCTTCCTGGGCCTAAACTATAAGCTGTCCAAGCTCGATTGTCATTAGCACCACCAGCAAAGAAACTTTTTGAGAACGGAATACTAGTTGAGTTTCCATAAGGAATGGCAATACCGGCATAGCCCCTTATTGCGAAAACATTTTTTTTGCCTAAATCCCAATGTTTAATATAATCTAATTCTGTTTTAGCATATTGTGAATACGCCACATTGAATAATACGTAGCGGTTGTTACTGTCTTTAGTTAATCCTAAAAGCTTAGAGGCACTAGAAAATATGTTTCCGGCCAATTCTAATTTGACTCTAAAAATTGAAAAATTTTCATCATATAGATTTTGACGTGTGTCTTGAACTAAACTAAAACTTGATGAAAATATTA